>CAXBNH010000052.1:0-13127 GCA_963976905.1 uncultured Algibacter sp. | reverse complement strand
ATAATTGTAAAAATTTAAAGTACTTTGAATTTCAAAGTAAATGATTAAAAAAATGTATTTGTTTTTTGTCATTCCCTCCGAGGATGGGAAACTATCTATTGTTTATTGATTAATTTTTCAAGGGCTTCAATGTGTTTTTTGAATTCTAGTTCCCCAAGTTTTGTGGTACTGTAACGGGTGTTTGGTTTTCTTCCTATAAATTGTTTTTCAACTTTTATATATTCGGCATGTTCCAATGCTTTGGTGTGGCTTGCCAGATTGCCATCGGTTACTTCTAATAACTCTTTCAACATATTAAAATCAGCATACTCATTTACCATAAGAATGGACATGATGCCTAGCCGAATACGGTGGTCAAATACTTTGTTTATGTTGGTTATTATTGACAATTTGAGTTATGGGTTAAAAGGTTTAGAAGTTGATACGTTTAAAAAGTTTAGGTGTTTTTAGTTTATTCGATTTAATTATTTTATGTGACTGGAAACTAATCCCTGTCATACTTAAAATGCATCCATGTACCATAAACAATATGCATGATGCCAAAACCCAAAACCCAAAGCCAAAATCCGTAACTATATTTTGAAGCATTTCCCAAGGCCAAGCCATAAAAAATTAACATCAATCCTCCAGTTTGTCCGTATTTGCCATTGCTTAAAATAATAAGGATATATAAACCCCCAGCGACTAAAGGAATCAAAAAATTGATAACTAAACGCCTTGATGTGGCATCCCAAATTTTTGTGCTGTGTTTTTTAGCTTTTTTGGTGGTTAACAAAATACCCGTACCAATGCTAAACAGCGCTACTAAAAATAGGATGAGTAAACATAGCTTGAATATGGTGCCATCTAAAATAAGGTAACCTCTTGCTGAAGTTGTTACCAGCCAATAGGCCACTCCAGCTCCAATTAAGGCATAAATACCAGCAAGTATCCCCGACAAACCGCTCAATGAAATAAAGCGGGACGATTTATTCATTAAATCTTTAATCTCGCTGATGTCTTTTAGATAATTTTTTGATTCCATATAAAAGTACTTTGAAAAACAAAGTAAATAATTATTTTCCAATATAGCATCATAAATTTTTGTTAAGTTTGGAAAAATTAAATCTGTTTTAAAAGTGAAACCAGTTGACGACTATTTTATAAACCAAAAAGAACCTTTCCAATCCATTATGCTTTATGTCCGCGGTATTATTTTAAATGTGTTGCCAGAAGTAGAAGAGCGGTTTAGTTATAGAATTCCGTTTTATAATATAGGTAAAAAGCCTATGATTTATTTGAATATTTTAAAAGGGAAAGATTATGTGGATGTAGCTTTTGTGCAAGGAGTCCTTCTCGAAAAGAATTTTCCTGTTTTAAAAAATGATAATAAGCGCAAGCAAGTACGGTCTATTCAACTAAGAACTTTAGAAGATTTAGACCATGAGAACTTTGTGAGTTTATTACACGCGGCTTCTAGATCCTTAAGCGAAAGTAAAAGGGCTTGGTTTATTTAGGCATTGTTGCATCTTTTTTACTCAATTTAAAATAAATCCACATGCTTATTATTGATAAAACCACCCAAAAAGCATCTATAAAAAATATTTGGAATTGCTTATTAGCAAACGATTTCCAAATCCAGTTTTTCGTAACGCAACCATTAACTATTGGTATTAAGAATCCTAAAATGCTTCCTGAAAGTAAGGTGTATTTATTTATGAAATTCAAATCTTTTTTTATGATAAAAAAGATAGAAAGCAAAAGCCAACCCATAAAATAAAAACTATAAATAAAAGATTTATCAACAGGTTGAAATGCTTTAACGGCTATAAATGAAGCCGCCGTAATAGGGTACATACTTAAACAAATAGCTAAATAAACCCTAACAACACGTTCGTTAAATCGACGTTTCTTTTCGGGAATTTTCTTTTTGTCACGAGCCACGAGCCAAATCATCACGCCAGAAATAATAACAAAACAAGATATGAGTCCTAATATAAAACTGATAATTTTTAGGGCATAACCACCGTAATCTCCAAAGTGTAATCTGTAAAGCGTGTTTTTTACACCATCTAAATATGATGTATTTTCAATTGGGTCTTTCTTAGAGACCAAGACGCCAGAACCAACCTTGTAAATAGCATCGCCAATGCCCGTAAATTTATCGCTACAATCTATATGACCAGAAACCAATACATGCATATTTTCATTGCCATAGTTGAAAATGTGCATTTCGGTTACATTAAAGTCGTCCCAAAGGGCTTGGGTTTTTTCAATGTAAGTATTGGCACTGAAAGCCGTGGTTAACGTGTTTTTTCCTAATTTAAAATGTGGATGGTTGTATTCCAAATCATCATACAGTTTGGTTTCGTTGCCATCATATAAAACCATGACATTGGGGGCTACTATAAGTAACTTAATCATAAAAAAAGCACCGGTTACGGCATACACAAACTGAAAAGGCAACCCCAACATACCAAGTGCGGTATGGGCATCGGTCCACAGTGTTTTAAGTTTTTGTAACGGACGAAATATGAAAAAGTTGGAAACGATTTTTCTCCAATGTACCAAAACCCCTGTGATGATGGCAAATAGAAAAAAGAATGCGACAAACCCCGATAGATAATAGCCCACGGGATATGGGATTTGGGCAAAAAAGTGTAACCGGTACAAAAATTCTCCTAAAGAATAAGATTCGATATATGAGTTCTGGGCGTAGTTTTTAGTATCTAAATAAAGGAATTTTGAGGTTTTTGTGTCTTCTGTAGCGAGGGTGTCTTTGGAAGCCCCTAAGGAAATATTGACGCGTTGTTCTTGATGGGTTTTTCTAATTTCAATATCCCTACCGTATAAGTTGTATTGGGAGTTCAAAGTATCTAAAGCCGTATCGAAATCCAATTGGATGGCGTCAGTGATTTCCACCGATTCATTGCGTTCCCAATTGATGATTTCATCTCTGAAAAATGAAAAAGACCCTGCAAAAAATATAACATACAGCACCACGCTTATTACAATGCCGCTTACGGTATGTGTATGGAAAAGGATGTTGTATGTTCTGTTTTTCATTATTAAGACAATAGAGGATGATAAATTTTACTGAAGTAAATGGCTATTGAAAATAAGGCGCTTAATAACAGGTAAATAACCCAAATTTTCCAACCGTTTTTTGCCAAAAATGCCACAACCATTAAGGACGCCCAAAGTATAAACCCAGTAAATGTTTCTGTTATGATAACATGAACATGGTTTAGCCAATACGATAGAGCAATGTGTAAGCTTATTGTTACTAAATAACCTCCTAAAAATCCAGCAGATATTTTGGCAAATCGTTGCCAGTTGGATGATAGGTATTTAGGATTTGCAGGCATGAATATTTGGTTGTTAAATAATGGAAAATTCAATTAAAAGTGACAATATAAATAAAATGGTAATTGATTTTGGAGTTAGCAATTTTAAAGGATTTAAAATCACGATTAAACTCCCCACGGTCATTAAGCAGATAAAAAAGAGCATGGTTCCAGCTCCCAAACCAAAAGTATTACAGCTTAATAGCATAGCGATGACAAGCAAGGCTACAGCTAATATTTTACCCTTTTTTTGTTGCTTGTTTAGCCATGTTTCAAAACCAAACGTTTTATGTTTAATAGCTTTTTCAGACGTGTTGTAAAACACGTAAAAAGCTATGAATAGTATTAAAAGTGATAATGAAATCATTCTAAATTTATAAAATGGTATAAGTTGCACAATGCCAAATGAATTGATAAGGTTCATTTTTATAAACGCCAGGAACTTCTTCTTTTGTAGTTGTTTCAATAATGTATTTGGTTTTCCAAGGCAATTTGAAAGACACATAACCGTTATTGTCGGTTTCAAGCGTTTTGGACCATAGATCTGCTACAAAAACTTTCAATTCGTTTTTGGCAAAGGGTTGGTTTTTGTACAAAACTTGTAGCGTTATTTCATCTTTGTTTTCTGAAACATTTTTGACAACAATGCCGTTTGTATTTACAGCAGCCGTTTCAGTCAGGCTCTCACCAACCTGAAATTTAGTGGTGGCGTGGTAATGTGTTTTAAAAATACCAAAATCGTATTGGGTATAATCAATCACATCAATGGTATCATTATTTAATGCAATGGTGTAAGTGCCGTTGGTTTTTGGTGTAAATCTTGCCAAATAATAATGGTCGTTAGCTGTTGTTTCTAACTTGGTTTTGTGTCCTTTGGCATCAATAACCCAAAGTATGAAATCTTTAACTTTAGGGAATGCTTCGCCATTAACTGCTTCAATTACACCATAGGTGTATTCGCCATAATGTACTTTTATATGTTGTTCTGTACCGATGGAGCCTGTAGGGTTGGTTTCAATCCATAAATAATGGGCAAAGGATTGTGTGGTTGCAAATACCATGAATGCGATGGTTAAAATTGTTTTTTTCATTTTGTGAGTGTTTAAAATTGATAAAAAGCAGCCCTCCCATTTCAAAGAGGACTGCGAAAACTAAACTAAGTAGGTATTAATAAATGATGAGGTTTTTAAAAATTGTAGGTTATTGTAAAACGGCCGTTAATCCCTGGTTCAGATTGCCAATATAAATAGCTGCCATAATTGGAACCTGAGTATAGATATGCATCAAGCAGGTTGTTTACATTTAATTGAATACGGATGTTGTCATTTTTCCATGACAGCCCACCGTCCAGCCTAAAATAATCTGGTAAATCGGTTTGGTTGTCTGCTCCCCACGACCATGCAGAACGGTCTATTTGATATTGGTAACCAATGGACGCCCCAAAACCTTTTAGTTTTGATGTATTGGCAAAGTTATAATTAAGCCAACCGTTTGTTAAGTGCTTAGCGTGTCCAGCTACTTTTTTGCCAACGTTATCTGGGTTGGTGTCTTTGGTGATTTCCACATTAGTATTGGCGTAGTTGAGTACTACGTTTAATTGTGGGGTAATTTCGCCTTGCATATCAAACTCAATTCCTTTCGATTGTATTTCACCCAATTGAATAGAGAAATTTGTGTTTTCAGGATCTGTTACCAATACATTTTCTTTTGTGATTTGATAAACGCCTAATGCGGTTTTTAATCTGCCGTCCAATAACGATGTTTTAATACCGCCTTCGATATCATTGGCCTCAACAGGGTTAAAATAGTTACCAGATTCACTGATACCTGTTTGTCCTAAAAAAGATTGGTCATATAGTGCGTATGCAGTTACATTTGGTAAAATATCGGCACTCAATCCAAAACGAGGTGTAAATTTTTTGTCGGTTTCAGTTTTACCAAGTGTTACCAATTCAGTATGTCTAGCAGCAAGCGTTAGTCTGATTTTGTTTTGTAAAAAACCGATTTCGTCTTGGGCATAAAATGCTCTAACCGTAAAGCCTCTATTATAGACGTTAGGCCTGTTTCGCACATTTTGAGATCTGTCAAACACAGGGGCTTCGGTATTTCCATAAACAGGATTGAAGATGTTAAAAGGTTGATTGATGTCTATATCAACAGCTTGATTAAAATCTGCCCAATATTCTTTTTCACTGTAATCAAATCCACCTAAAACATGGTGGCTTATACCAAATGTTTTAAAATTCCCAAAAAGATAGGTTTGAAAATATTTTCCTAATGATAAAGCATCCCACACACTTATGTAACGATGGGCATCACCATTATCAGCAATATCTCGAAGCCATGCAGAATTACCTTCTTGTTCATATCTTAAATAAGCGAATTGGGTTTCTAATCCCCAATTTTTAGAGAATTCATGTTTTAAATTGGTGAATAAGGTTAATTCTTGTATATCTGTAGAAGGGTAATTGGTATCTGTGAATTTAAAATTTCTATCTAAATTACCATACCCTCCAGCTACAGGAGCAAAAACATAGGCGGTACCCAAATAGCTTTCAGCTTGCTGTAAATTAAGTTCTGTTGTTATAGACGTTTTATCTGAAATATTATAGGTTAGGGCAGGGGCAATGCCGTAACGTTCTCCAACTTCATTACCGCGATGGGTATCTGCTGTTTGGTACATTCCGTTAAAACGGTATAATAATTTTCCGTTTTCAGTCAATTTTCCGCCAAGGTCAACAGTGCCACGGTAAGAATCAAAACTACCACCAGCCAAAGATATTTGAGCAATTGGGGTCTCGGTTGGTTTTTTTGTAACTACATTGTAAAAGCCACCAGGTTCACCGGCCGACATCATAAAACCAGCAGGTCCTTTAACAAACTCAATCTGTTCTACGGTATTCATGTCTTCAGAAAGTGGCCCCCAAGAATCTTGTACATTAACACCGTTTCTAAAAGCGGGCAATCTAAAACCGCGCATATTTACACGAGCAAAATGTCCCCAATGCTCTAGCATGGTAACGCCACTTACGTTTCGTATCACACCGTCCATCATATTGGTAACTTGTTGGTCTATTAATAAATCATTGTTTATAACCTGTATGTTTTGGGGTAATTTGATGAGTTCGGTTTTTAAACGAAGTGACGATGAAGGGTTTCGTTGCGCATATTTGTTTGTTCTAGCACTATTTACAACAATCTCGCCAAGTTGTTCTTCATCTTCATTTAAAATTATTTTAGGGGCATTTGTAGTTTCGTTATTATTAATGTTTATTGAAATTTCTTGAGATTTATAGCCTACGTAAGAGATTTTAAGAATATATGAACCTGATTTTATGTTTTTTAAAATATAGTTACCAGAATTATTTGTAAAAGTTCCATGCGTTGTGTTTTTAAGCGAAACATTTACATATTCCAAAGTGTTTCCTTGGTTGGAAACCACTTTGCCTTTGAGAATTCCATTTTGTGAAAAAATGAAGTTTGAAGAAAAAAGAATGGTTGTTAGGATAATTAATTTTTTTATCATTGTTTTGTTATTTGTAATTAGTCTAAATAAATATTGCTGCAAAAGTAGAATCTGTTTAACGATAAATAATGACGTGATTTGAAAAAAAAAAGACGTGAAATTGAAAATTTTAAGGTTGTAGATTTGGCTAAGCAAAAGTTGACTTTAAAAACGTATTTAAGTAAACAGATAGATTGCTGCGAACATTGTGGGTTAAAAAAAACAGAATATTTAGTGTTGCCCGAATATGGAAAAGGAACGATTACAGAGTTTAATTTTGAAGGTGTTACTATTACCATCAATAATTTTATGTTCCATCAAAATTTTCTTTTTTATAATGAATTAAGCGTTAATGCATTGTATTTGTCTTTTATGATTAAAGGGGAAACGCTTATTCAAATTCAAAATACAGCCACAGAGATGGTTTATGAGGAAAATGAATCTTTTATGGCTTACATTGAAAGATATAACGCTACATTGAAAATTTATGATAAGATGCCCTTTAAGGAAGTTAATGTTATAATAGGCCAAGATTTCTTGAAAAAATATGGATTAAACGATGCATCTGAATTTAAGAATATAATAGATGAAAACCTTATCTTACCCATAACAGATACCATGTTTTCTGTGTTAGAGGCACTAGAAATGGAATACGGAAAAGGCTTGGTGCAAAGGCTTTTTTTAGAGTCTAAAGTAATGGAAATGATTGCAATGCAATTGGGTAATTATAAAATACAAAATGATAGAAGTTTAAGTTTATCTAATCAGAAATCAATAAAGAAGCTGTTTTTTTTAAAGCAATTTTTAAAAGATAATTTGGATAAAAATTATACAATACATGAATTGGCAAAAGAAATAGGCTTGAGTGAACATCTTTTGAAATCTGAATTTAAACGTATTTTTAACTGTTCCGTCAATCAATATTTTTCAACTGAAAAAATGAAAAAAGCTAAGCATTTATTGCAAAATACAGAAAGCCCCATTTATCAAATAGCAGAAGATGTAGGGTATAAAAATGCCACACATTTTAGCGCAGCATTTAAGCGTTTTTATAATGAAACTCCAAAAATATGTAGAATCAAAATATAATTTTTTTGGCTTTTACAGCGTTTTTATGGTTTTTCTAATAGCTACTAAATTGGTCAATAGTTTTTCCAAATTATCCAAATGCAGCATATTGGCGCCATCGCTTTTGGCATTGGCAGGGTCAAAATGGGTTTCAATAAACAAACCATCTGCATTATTAACAATACCTGCGCGTGCAATGGTTTCAATCATATCGGGTCTGCCACCGGTAACGCCTGCGGTTTGATTGGGCTGTTGTAAGGAATGTGTCACATCTAAAATTACAGGAGCATAGTTACGCATGGTTGGGATGCCCCGAAAATCTACAATCATATCTTGATAGCCAAACATAGTGCCCCTGTCTGTAATCCAAGCTTTGTCGCTACCAGCATCTTTTACTTTTTGTACGGCATGTTTCATGGCCTCGGGACTCATAAATTGCCCTTTTTTCAAGTTCACTACTTTTCCTGTTTTTGCTGCGGCAACCACCAAATCGGTTTGGCGCACCAAAAACGCGGGTATTTGCAACACATCCACATATTCCGCAGCCAATTCAGCATCATTTATTTCGTGAATATCGGTAACCGTAGGAACATCAAAAGTTTGTGAAACCTTTTTTAAAATTTTCAATGCATTTTCATCGCCAATTCCTGTAAAACTATCGATCCTACTGCGGTTTGCTTTTTTAAAGCTTCCTTTAAAAACATATGGGATTTCTAATTTGTTAGTGATATTGACCACTTTTTCAGCAATACGAAGTGCCATGTCCTCACCTTCAATGGCACAGGGGCCACATAAAAGAAAGAAGTTGTCTGAATTTATATGTTTTATCTTCGGGATGTCTTGATGCGTCATGGGCTAAAAATTTAGACCACAAAGTTACACATTAAAAGCGTTCTTTTAAACTATTTCTTATCATCCATAGAGACATAACAAAACTAAGCATGACCATAGTTATAACGTGTTTTCCTATATTTGAGAATGATATAATGTTTAAAAAGTCTGACAGGTAAGCAATCATCATATAGGATGATAGGCATACAAAGGTAATGCCTAAAATAAAATTCAATTTTTTATTGGGTTTGATAATTTGCCATAAAAAAGGGATGCCAAATAGCAGTATAAGATAGGCTGTGATGCCGTCACTTCTATTTACTATGGTAAACCAGTAGGCAACTATGGAAATGAAATATAAATAGGGTGCAAATTTTGTAAAATCATTAATTTTCATAACATTCAAATTTTAGATATGTGATTTTTTAGAATAGCTGAGCTTCTAATATATTAAACGTAAGTTAGCGACTAAAAATTTTTAGTTATATTGACTATAACATATAATTAACTAAATATTATAATAATATCTACAAAATGGCAAAATATAGCGTACATTTGCACGCTTAAAATAAGGCACTATTATGGCTAATATTAAAAACATTGCAATCATTGCACACGTTGACCACGGTAAAACCACCTTGGTTGATAAAATTATGTACCACTGTCAGTTATTCCGTGAAAACGAAAATACTGGAGATTTGATTCTTGATAATAACGATTTAGAGCGTGAAAGAGGAATTACCATTACGTCTAAAAACGTTTCTGTAATTTATAAGGACACCAAAATCAATATTATTGATACCCCTGGTCACGCCGACTTTGGTGGAGAGGTAGAGCGTGTATTGAATATGGCAGATGGTGTGTTGTTGTTGGTGGATGCTTTTGAAGGGCCTATGCCTCAAACCCGTTTTGTGTTGCAAAAGGCTATTGATTTAGGACTAAAACCTTGCGTGGTTGTTAATAAAGTGGATAAAGAAAATTGTACACCAGAAGAAGTGCACGAAAAAGTGTTTGATTTAATGTTTGAATTGGGCGCAGAAGAGTGGCAATTGGATTTTCCAACCGTTTATGGTTCAGCAAAAAATAATTGGATGAGCGAAGATTGGAAAAACCAAACTGAAAACATTGAACCGTTATTAGATATGGTTATTGAGCACATTCCTGCACCAAAAATTGAAACTGGGACTACGCAAATGTTGATCACATCTTTAGATTTCTCATCATTTACAGGCCGTATTGCTATTGGGCGTTTAACCCGTGGTGATTTAAAGGTTGGTCAGAATATTTCTTTAGTAAAAAGAGATGGTAAAGTTGTAAAATCTAAAATCAAGGAACTGCATATTTTTGAAGGATTAGGCCGTAAAAAAGTAGAGGAAGTTCAAACAGGTGATATTTGTGCCATTGTTGGGTTGGAAGGGTTTGAAATTGGCGATACAGTTGCTGATTGGGAAAATCCTGAAGGTTTGAAAACCATTGCTATTGATGAGCCAACCATGAGCATGTTGTTCACTATCAACGATTCGCCTTTCTTTGGTAAAGATGGTAAATTTGTGACTTCAAGGCATATTAAGGACCGATTAAAAAAGGAACTTGAAAAGAATCTGGCCCTTCGTGTTGAAGAAACCGACAGTGCTGATAAATTTATGGTATTTGGCCGTGGCGTACTGCATTTATCGGTTTTGATCGAAACCATGCGCCGTGAAGGGTATGAATTGCAAATTGGGCAGCCACAAGTAATCATCAAGGAAATTGATGGTGTGAAATGTGAACCTGTAGAAGAAATGACCATTGATTTACCAGAAACCGTATCTGGTAAAGCCATAGAAATGGTAACCTTACGAAAAGGTGAAATGTTAAGTATGGAAGCCAAAGGCGACCGTATGGTTTGCCAATTCATGGTGCCATCAAGAGGTATTATTGGTTTGCGTAACCAACTATTGACAGCTACTGCGGGAGAAGCTATCATGGCGCACCGTTTTAAAGAATATCAACCATTAAAAGGTGGTATTCCTGAGCGTCAAAATGGAAGTTTGGTGTCCATGGAAAAAGGGCAAGCGATTCCTTATTCTATTGATAAATTGCAAGATAGGGGTAGGTTTTTTGTCGATCCAGGAGAAGATATTTATGAAGGTCAGGTTATTGGAGAAAACTCTCGTGGCGATGATATGACCGTTAATGTGACTAAAACCAAAAAACTGAGCAACGTGCGTTCTTCTGGAGCAGACGATAAAGCCAAAATTGTACCGGCCATCAAGTTTTCATTGGAAGAGGCTTTAGAATACATTCAGAAAGATGAATATGTAGAGGTAACGCCAAAGTATTTGCGCTTACGTAAAATTTATTTATCAGAAGTAGATCGCAAACGCAACAAATCAATATAAGAAGAATCCAAAAACAGATTCACTTTAAGGCATAAGTTGCTGTTACTGTCCAACTTTTTTATTTCATTTATAATAGATTACAAAAAGTAAACTTCTTTTGAAGTTTACTTTTTGTGTTTAAAGGCTATGGCTTCGTTCAATTTTAAAACCTTATTGATATTTAATAAATATCAAAAATAATTTGAAACACAAGAGCGCTCTCGATTTGGACAGATTTTTTATTTTGATTATGCAATCTTCATACTATTGATAGTATATAAACGTTAGATGATTTGTATATTTGGCTAGTTCTCAAAATAAACAATAGTATTCATAATAAAAGAGGGAAATTTTACAATTGAAAAAGCTATTAGAGTATATCAATGATCATGTGTTGGTTAAAATTACGTCATTAAAAACGGCAGCAGTATTCACACGCATGATTGCAGGTCTGTTGACATCAAAGGCTATAGCCCTTTTTATTGGGGCAGAGGGGCTTGCTTTAATTGGTAACTTACGCAATTTTACAAAAGCGTTCCAGACAATTGCCATACTTGGTTTTTATGATGGTTTTGTGAAGCATATCGCAGAATTTAAAGAAGATGTTGTGAAGCTTGGCAAAGCGGTTTCTACCATTTTTTATGTGGGTTTTATTGCCACTATTTTGGTGTCTGTGTTCTGTTATTTTAAAGCAGAGCTTATTAATGATATCATTTTTCCTACCTATAATAATTATGCTTATGTTATAAGGATTTTTGCCATTGTGCTGCCTTTCTATTCTTTGAACATGTTTTCATTCGCCATTATGAATGGGTTTTCAAAGTATAAAATCCTGATCATCATAAATATCATCGGTCAAATTTTAGGGGTGTCCATAACCTTGCTTTTAATTTATCAGAATAAAATTGATGGTGCTCTTATTTCTGTGGTCATTGCTGAATCTTTAATGTTTTTAATCACATTGGTAGGTATCATTAATAGGCGCAGTTTAGTGCCGTTGATCAAAGCCTCCCAAATTAGTTTTGACTATTTAAAGAATATGCGCACACACTCGATCATGGCATTGTTTTCCGCAGTATTGCTTCCTTTTGTGGCATTGACCATTAGATCTTATATCATAGATGAGATTGGCTATAAAGAAGCAGGTTTTTGGGAGGCCATGACACGCATATCCCATTACTATTTGATGTTGGTAAGTGCTTTGATAGCACTTTATATCTTGCCTCGGCTTACAGAAATTGAGAGTGTAAGAGAGTTCAGGAAAGAGGTGTTTGGGTTTTATAGAACCGTTATCCCTATATTTGGTTTTGGTTTATTGCTTATTTATTTGTTGAGGTCGTTTATCGTGCCTTTTGTTTTTTCAAATGAATTTGAACCCGTAGAGGATTTGTTTTTGTGGCAGCTTTTGGGCGATTTTATTAAAGTATTGTCTATTGTGATCGCCTATCAGTTTTTAGCAAAAAAAATGTTTTGGCATTACATCATTACCGAAACATTTTTGGTCGTGATTTTATATATTACCAGCGTATTTTTTATTGATTTGTTTGGTGTTGAAGGTGCCGTAATTGGGCATTTTGTAAGTTACCTGATGTACTACGCTGTTATTTTATTGATTTTTGGAAGTTCGCTTTTTGGTGTGGATGTTGAGAAAAACGAAAAATAAAAAACGGTATTGATTTCTTATTACAGATAAAAAATGGAAGATTTTAAAGTAGAAAGATATGCATCGTCCCATTATAGTGAGTGGAATGCTTTTCTGCTAGGGGCAAAAAACGCGACCTTTCTTTTTCATCGGGATTTCATGGAATATCACAACGATAGATTTGAGGATTTTTCGCTTATGGTATATAAAAAAGGCAAGCTATTTGCATTATTGCCTGCCAATAAAGTTGGTAATAAAGTGTATTCACATCAAGGGCTTACCTATGGTAGTCTTGTGTTGCTGAATAAAGCTAAATTAACGGATGCCTTTTACGCTTTTAAAAAAATGTTGGAGTTTTTATTTTTAAATGACATTAAAAAATTAGATGTACGGGT
>CAXBNH010000051.1:0-13161 GCA_963976905.1 uncultured Algibacter sp. | reverse complement strand
AACCATGCTTTTCCCAATTAACAAGATTTCTTGATGTTGCAATCGCCAAACGTGCTATTTTTCGGTTCCAAGCGGTATATAGCATGACATATAAGCCATCTTCGGTTACCGTAACCCGAGGATCTTCACACCCACCTGGCCAATCCAAATCTGTATAATCATCAGTAGTAGGAAAAAGCACTGGTGTATCTTTTCTTTTCATGGTAATACCATCAGTACTTTCTGCATATCCAATACGTGAGGTACGCTTTCCTATACCTAAACCTAAATTATCCTCTGCCCGATACAATACCACTATTTTACCCTGATGGGTAATAGCTCCAGGGTTGAATGTTTCACTTTCTTCCCATTTTACATCAGCTTGCCGCATAGGGCAATAAAATGTACTACTTGTATCAGGTGAAATCACTGGATGATTTATGTTGGGGCGAACAAAAGGACCTAAGGCCCAAGGAGGTAAACCTTCTTGTTCTATTGGCTGGGTATGTTTCATTGTGTTGCATGACACACCTAGTATTATTACTACTAAAACATTTAAAAAACCTATATGCTTTTTCATGAAATTCATTTTCTTAATTTTAGTGTGTTAATAGCAATCTGTACAGGGTTTTATTTTGATTTTTTGAGTATCTGTATTAAACCCTTTCACCACTAAATAATGTGTGTTTTCTGAAAGGTTATCAACATTTGTTTCTATAGTTATATATTCAGACTCTCCCGGCATTAAACTCATAAAATTGTTAGAGTAGAATGATGGACGTACCGGTTTACTATCAGCATCCAACCATTGTACTTGTGTGAAAAAAGAAAGTGTCTTTCCTGTATTTTTTAAATTAAGGTTGATAAAATGTTTACCGTCTTTTACGAATGTGGTATATTTCACATCTATTTGGGTGTGATCCAGCCTATTGATATCTTGAAAACCAGCTGTTGTTGGACCGGTAAGTGTTTCTCTCCCTTTATACTCATTATTAGAGCGCCAATAAAAATTACTTCCTATCTGTTGGTTCTGGTCATCAAACAATTTTAACTTAATGAACTGAACAGCTGTTGTGTTGGCTGGAAATTCTATTTCAAAAACATCATTTGCCACATCATCTTCTAGTAAATCTATTGTTTCCGATTTGCTGAATATTTTGTTCATATTTAGATCGAATACTTCGGCTGTGACCCTATAATTTTTAAAGGATTGATAGTAGTCATTAACTACCGATACGGTATTTTTCAAATAATCAAACTGCGGATGTAAAGGCTCACAAGCATTTTGTGCTGCATATAAGGCCGCTGTAGGTTCCAAAGACCAATCCCACATACGACCACAAACCTGACGAATGGGCGAATTGTGATACCAATAAAGGAATCCCGAACTATAGCGATCGCCATAGCCAAGCTTATTATAATTCCATACTTCCCATATACTCTTGTAATTGATAGCCCCAACAAACTGGCCTTTCATGGCAAACTCATCAATGCTTTTGGACAGCCCATATTCATTAGTCATATCGGTATACATGGACGACATTAAATGAAACCCATTGCCATCTAGATAATCCCATACCTCTTTATTCATGGGCCATAAGTCTTTTTCATCCATCATCTCACGAAGACACTCTACTGTAGGCAAACAAGGGGCTCCATATTCTGGATTGAATCCATCTATACGACTACCACGTTCTGATGCCGTGTTCTCATAATGGTTCATGATATTGACTTGCTTATACGGACTACCATCATGAATACCATCACTTTCTGATTGCATTTGATAACCTCGGGTGCCGTCCAAATAATCTAATAATGGCCTTATATAAGGCATTTCAGTACTTTCATTAGAAGACACATAGTAAGCAAGGCTGGCATGATTTCGTATTCTTTTTACCGTAGAAGTGACATTAGATAGATATAAGCCCAAATCTTGTGGGTGTTTTGTATCCCCAGTCATCCAAAACTCTTGCCAAACCAAAATGCCCAATTCATCACATAGTTGAAAGAAATAATCGGACTCTGTAATGCCACCACCCCAGAAACGAATCAAATTAATACCGGACTGTGCAGAATATCTTAATTCAGCATAGGTACGTTCATTGGAATTGCGAAGCATATTTTCTGGCAACCAGTTAGTGCCTCGAACAAATAATGGTTTCCCATTGATATAAAAGGTCCTTGATTGGTCAGGAGTGTCTGTTGTAGAAGTAATTTCCCGTATTCCGAAGCGTGTAAAAATAGAGTCCGTTATTACTCCATCTATTTCTGTTTTTAATACCAAGTCATACAGTTCCTGTTTTCCTTTATTTATGGGCCACCACAACCGTGGTTTGTTTATTTTTAATTGAGGGAACTCTTCTGAAGTAAAAACAACCTCCCTAACTTCTTCCCTGTACATGTTTACTTCTTTTTCAAAACGAATGTTTTCGCCTTTTATCTCCCCTATTACTTTAACGCATTGCAATCTGCTTTGAGGGAGATAGTTGGGATATGCCACTTCTACCGAAATAGTCTGCTTTGAACTATCGTAGTTTGGTTTTACTAAGTCTGATTTTACAAAAGGATGGTTTAAAATGGCTTTTCCTGTTGTAAAAATCTTGATGTCTTTCCAAATACCTGTGTTACGATCTCTAATACCATCTAAAAAGGTAAAATCCCAACCAACAGTCATTAATTGCGTAACATTTTTACCTATTTCGCCATTTCCTCCATTTTGAAACTCTCCTGTAGCTCCAAAAGATTTACCGCCCTTTGATTTGATGGTTCCTGGAAAATCTATGGGATAAACTTTAACGGCAAGTATATTTGTACTATCGTAAACCACATGGTTTGTAATATCGAGTTGTTTTTGTAAAAACATCCCAGAAATATTTCCAACCATATGTCCATTCAGCCATATTTCAGCGCGGTAATTAATACCATCTACCTGCATCCAAACCTTCTTATCTGTAAAGAGCGCTTCATCAAGGTTAAACTCTGTACGAAACCAATAGGTATAAAAATCTCTACCAGCATGATACAAATCGGGAATTAAATTGGATTCCAATTTGTTGTTTAATCCATAATAAGGTTCTGGATAAACATTATTGTAAACAAGAGAATTTAAGACGGTACCGGGAACAATAGCTGGCATCCAGCCTTCTGAATTCATTTTTGGTGTTGAGACATCCTCCGAACGAACATTTAATTCGTCTGCCTTTTTCATTTTCCAGACAAAAGCTCCGTTATGACCATCAACTGAGCTTAATGTATAATCATAAAAACGTTCATCATTCGCTACTTGCGAGAATGAAAAAAGGGTTACAAAAGAACATACTAGAAGTAACAATAAATGTTTAGTCTTATTTGGCATAGTTATAGTTTGGTGGTCAAATATATGCCCTTGAGCAATTAACAGTTGTTCTCGTTTTCGCCAATATTAATCTCCTGAAGTCATTTTCTATTTAGGACACTTTTGGCAAAAATGAAATTACACCATTAAAATGTTTACAATTAAATTCGCAAAGCCTTGCAGAGAAGCAAGTCATTTTCTTAAAATGAACTTAACCTACAAAGTATAACTAAAGGCTAATTGAACTAACAATTTTAAATCATTTATTATGTCAATAAATCTATTTGATTTAACAGGAAAAACAGAATGAACCTAAAAGATGACTTTTCAATAAAAATTATATGTATCCAGCGATTTATAATGAATGTATTGATCATTATCGCAAAAAGAAAGCCGTTAGGTATTTAGAAAAAATATATTGATGGATTAAACTATGCTCTTGAAGAAGTAGATGAAAACTCTTTAGAAAAGCTTATTTCTTTGGTTAAAAAAAGAAATTGAAAATTTACCACCTAAATGCAAAAAAACTTTTATCCTGAGTAAACAGGAGGGAATTACTAACATTGAAATAGCTGAATACTTAAATATCTCCATTAAATCTGTTGAGGCCCACATAACCATAGCATTTTCAATTCTCAGAAAATCTCTTGGTGATAAAACCAATGGCATTTTATTTTTGTTATTTGGTAGTCCAAAAAGATTAAAAGTGAACTGATATTATTAGATTTCAGGATTGTATCGCTATTAGTACTTATTTTATCTTTAAGGATTTTTTATATCCTCATTCACTTTATCTCGATTACTCTGGCTTAAATTTGTGTAGTTGTTATTTTTTTAGTCTGAATGACTTCTGAATTCAAAATAGTTTTATCCATAAACTCTAAAACAGTATCTATTTGATCAAACGGAATAGATGAAAGTTCATGCTTTCCTCCTATTACTTTATGGAAATAGTAAGATTCACCCAAATCATCTAATTTTTTGCTGATTGTTTCTGATCCATCAAGCAATAAATAACCGGGCTTATCTGGACTGCAAAAATGATGCGGCGCACGGCCATAAGGCACTAGGTTATCTGCAGTTCCATGGAACAAAATGGTTGGCAACATATTCCCTTCGGTAATGTATTCTGCATTTACCAAAGCTCCCGCCAATGAAAACACACCCGCAAAATTAACATTGTCATATTCTTGCAAGTCCTCAACAAAAAAAGGCTTCATATAAACTGCATTCAAAACACCTTCTGCACCAGCACTACTGCCGCCTGCAATTACTTTTGCCGGATTTACTTGGAGCATGGTTTTATTTTCAAAAACAAACTTTGCTGCATCCAAATAATCAATAGCGGCTTGTTTAAAGGTTTCTAACTTATCAGCCTTTGGGCAATCACAACCAAAACCTGTTTCTGTACCTTTTCGTAATAATCTGTAAGATATTGAAATGCCAATATAGCCTTTGTTTGATAGATATTCCATCATTTTTATCTCACCTGCATTATCCCTTGTTCCTCCAGAAAAACCACCTCCATGCATCCAAATAAGCGCTGGCAAACTATCTGTTGGACTTAAGTTTTCGGGACTGTAAACATCTAACTTTAAAGTATCCGACCCTTTAATGGCATAGTTATAAGTAGCTTTGTTTTGTGAAAACACTGTACCCATTATAAAAAAAGCTATTATTAAAATTTTAATTTTCATCTTGTTAATTTTCTATTAAAAATACCATTTTATTATTTGTGTTTCTTAATTACATATTTCAAAAATAAAAACTTATTACTCTATAATTCCCTAAACTTAATGATAACGTATGTGGAAATCATTATTTTTAAATTAGGACTCACGAATTGTGACTCATTAAAGTAAATAAGCTCACTTAAAATACAATAAACGTATTTATTAAAAAACAAAGTATTTACAAATTAATAAGTTAGCCATTCTGTTAATAATTTACAATTATAGGATACTGCTAAAAAACTTAGCTAAACATAAAAAATAATTCCAAAACAGTATTTAATTAAATCTTAGAATTCAACTTAAATCATTTGTTCTAACTTCTTTTTCCAAAGTAAATTCATACCTCTTATCATACTGCACATTCTCTTTCATAAGAATATCAATGGGAAGATATATTTTATTATTAGGCACCTTTTTTTTAATTAAATAATCTGCCATAAGGCGTATAGATTCATACCCTTGATCAAATGGCTTTTGAGATATTAAAAAATCTACAGAATTATTTTTTAAGCATTCAATATTGGGGGGGGTATTGTCAAATCCTATCAATTTAAGATTTTTTAAATTAGAATCTTCTATACAGTATGCAACCTTGTGAATTCTACTTGATGGAACAAATATTCCTTTTATTTCTTTATGCTCTTTTAAGTATATATTTATCTTTTTTTTCACCTGATTGAGATTATTTAAGTTATCCAATTTTAAAGTCAGGCTAACTTTTTCTTTAATATCATTCTTTATAAAATAGTCATTAAACCCTTGAATTCTATTAGAAATAGCATTATTGTCTTTAACTTTATTTTGAGACTGTATTATTAAAAAAGCAGATTGTTGCGGCAAACTTAAATACATGAGTTTGCCAGCAATATAACCGGCTGTATAAGAGTCTTGCCCAACAAAAGTTTTATTATTAAAACCTTCCAAGTCAATATTTACAAACATATAAGGTATGTGAAATCTTTCCAATTGATTCACGATTTGTTTTGTTTCCTTAAAAAAATTAGGAACCATTAATACAGCAGTAGGTTTTGTTTTAAATAAAACATTAAAAGTGTTTCTGTAAGAAAGTGAATCATATTGGTTAAAATTATAGATAATAACATTCACCCCCAATTTCTCAACTTCTTCTACAGCTTTTAATATTCCCAAATATGGTAACCTCCAAAAAACATCTGAATTCGTGTACTCTGGAATCAAAACAGCAATAGTATGTTTGTTTTTCATAGCAAGTGCACTTGCCACTGGATTTATACTAAAGTTTCTGCTTTCTAATATTTTTTTAATTTTTGCTTCCGTTTTTCTCGAAACTCCTCCTCTATTATGCAACACTCGATCAACAGTTCCTTCAGAAACTTTGGCTTCTCTAGCTATATCCTTTATTCTAACCATATTTATATTTTCAAATTTCAAAAAACAGACTAAACAAAACCAAACCACCAACTTGTAAATGGCTATAAAAATTCAAAATTAATTTAAGCAAGTTAATGATATATTTTAAAATTCGTGTGCGCACACTTTTTATTCTTATATTTGTGTGCGCACACGAAAAATAAACTAAAAATATGAGTAAAACAATTGTATTGACCGGAGCTGGTGGTGTTATTTGTAGTACGTTAGCTTCTGCATTGGCTAAACAAGGACACAAGATAGCTGTACTAGATTTGAGAAAAGAAGCAGCCGACAAAGTAGCAGAAGAAATAAACAAAGAAGGTGGAAGTGCTATTGGCATAGCAGCCAATGTTTTGGAAAAAGACTCGCTTATCCAAGCAAAAAAGGCAGTAAACGATGCCTTTGGAAAATGTGATATTTTAGTAAATGGCGCAGGTGGCAACCATCCATTAGGAACAACGAGTAATCCTTTTTTAGTCGCTGAAGACTTAATGAACAATGATGAAGGTTTTAAGACTTTCTTCGATTTAGATGTCAACGGTATCCAGTTTGTTTTCAATTTAAATTTTATTGGTACTTTATTGCCAACACAAATATTTGCTGTAGATATGATTGGTCGTGATGGCTGTAGCATATTGAATATTTCTTCCATGAACGCTTTTACGCCTCTTACAAAAATACCAG
This sequence comes from uncultured Algibacter sp., assembly GCA_963976905.1. Taxonomy (GTDB): domain Bacteria; phylum Bacteroidota; class Bacteroidia; order Flavobacteriales; family Flavobacteriaceae; genus Pseudalgibacter. The sequence continues at coordinate 6,042 of CAXBNH010000051.1, read as the reverse complement.
CTTATAGCGGTGCCAAAGCAGCGGTTTCCAATTTTACACAATGGTTGGCAGTACATTTTTCAAAAGTCGGTATTCGCGTGAATGCATTGGCCCCCGGTTTTTTCTTAACAGACCAAAATAGGGCTTTATTGACCCAAGCAGATGGTAACCTAACACCGCGAGGAAACCAAATTATTGACCAAACCCCCATGGGACGTTTTGGCGAGCCCGAAGATTTAATAGGTACAACCTTATGGCTCTGTGGCGAAGGTTCTAAATTTGTAACCGGCGTTGTAATACCTATTGATGGCGGATTTGCTGCGTATAGTGGCGTTTAAAAAAGTTATTAGGTTTATTAGGTTATTGATTAAAATCAAGTCAAGAACTTAATAACCAATAACTAAATAACCAATAACTCAAAACAAAAAAATGAGCTTAAAATTAGAACAAACATGGCGATGGTATGGCCCGAATGACCCCGTTTCCCTTTCAGATGTTAAACAATCTGGTGCGACTGGCGTGGTATCTGCACTGCATTACATTCCAAACGGCGAAATTTGGCCTGTTGAAGACATAAAAAAACGTAAAGACATTATAGAACGTGCAGGCTTAACTTGGTCTGTGGTTGAAAGCGTACCCATTCATGAAAACATAAAAACCAAGTCTGGCAATTACAAAACCTATATTGAAAACTACAAGCAAACACTCTTGAATTTAGGTACATGTGGTATTGATATTGTGTGCTACAACTTTATGCCTGTTCTAGATTGGACACGTACTAACTTAGATTATGAAGTCCATGATAAATCCACCACATTACGTTTTGAGGCCGCCGCATTTGCAGCATTTGAATTGTTTTTATTGAAACGCCCTGGTGCTGAAAATGATTATACCGATGCTCAGAAAAAAGCAGCCGAAGCGTATTTGAAAAACACCTCAGCCAACGACCAAAAAAAACTCATCAAAAATATTATTGCTGGGTTGCCCGGTGCAGAAGAAGGTTATACGCTTAAAGAATTCAATAAAATATTGGCAACCTATGACAATGTTGGACCAAAAGAATTGAAAGCAAATCTTTTTTCTTTTTTATCAGAAATCATTCCTGCCGCAGAAAAAGCGGGGATCTTAATGTGTATCCATCCAGACGACCCACCATTCCCTATACTTGGACTGCCTCGCGTAGTGAGCACAGAACAAGACATTAACGATTTGTATGAAGCTGTAAATAGTCAAAACAACGGCCTTACATACTGCACAGGATCCTTTGGGGTACGTGCAGATAATGATTTGGTTGGTATGGTAAAACGTCTTGGAAGTCGCATTCACTTCATACATTTAAGAGCCACTAAACGTGATGAACATGGCAATTTTCATGAAGCCGACCATTTAGACGGTGATGTGGATATGTACGGCGTCATGAAAGCCCTTGTTGAAGAGCAACAGAAAAGAGCGGCATCGGGCCGTAAAGATCTACGCATGCCTTTTAGACCTGATCACGGACATAAAATGCTGGATGATTTAAAGAAGAAAACAAACCCGGGCTATTCAGGCATTGGGCGTTTAAGAGGTCTGGCCGAATTACGCGGTTTAGAGCTTGGCATCAGACGCTCGTTGCAAGATAATTAATGAAACGCTATCTTAATTCAGAATAAATAAAGAATTCCTTGAAGAATGAAACATCAAGGAATTCTTTTTATAATGACATTAAAAATCACAAACTAAAATTAACTTCTTAAATATTATACACTAAGCAAATACTTGTTTAATACTCCAATTGAAGCAATTCTTCCTCACTAAAAACACCGCCGCTCTTAGGTTTTTGGTCACGCAACGATTTTATTTTATCAAGTCCGATTTCTTCAGAATTTCCAGGGAACGCATTGTGCAAATAATTGATGATATCTTGAATATCCCTATCCGAAAATTCTGGATTGTTCGCCAGGCCAGGCATCGTAGCGTTTAATTCATACCGATTACCATCTACATGGATGGGGCCCGACAAACCATGTAAAATAACCAATGCCAAACGTTCCGGTGGTCCTGTTACATATTCTGATTTCCTTAAAGGTGGCGCCAAATCTTCAACCCCATCGCCGTCAACGCCATGACATGTCGCACAAAGATTTCTGAATATATTATACCCCGCAGTTCTAGAATCTGTTTCCACCTTCATCACGGTATAAATGGCATTTTTGCGTTCATTTACTTTATTTGAAATGGTATTATTTAACATATCAAATAAAATACCTTCCGAAGCAATCGCTTTTTCCTTATTTAAAAGCATCAAAAAGGCTTCTTCTGCCCCTCTAAGACTATTTATAATAGCTTCTTGATAGGCTTTATTGTTTTTATACGTATTGGATAGCTCAAATAATACTGGAAAAAATGCTTCGGGCGAAAGCTGTACCCATGCCCCTAAGGAACTTGAAATATATAAGTCAATTTGTTGGTTATGTTTTGAAATTAGATTTTTGGCTATTTTTATCATCAAAGGCATACGGTCTTCATTGGCAAATTGCTCTGCCAAAATAAGTGCATGGCTTATCAGATCACTTTTGCTATCTGAAGAAAGCACCTTTTCCAACGTATTAAAATCCAATGCATTTAATCCGTTTAGAGTATGTAATGCATGTATTTGAGAAATAGGATTACTAGTATTGAACAACACTTTTTTCAACAGCGGAATGGATTCACTTTTATTTTTATAAATCAATAATTGCTGTACCCTATCTCTTAACCAGCCGTTTGGATGGTTTAATAAATCAACCAATTCTGAAATTTTAAAAGACTCTAAATCAATAGGATTCATTTCTTTTTGCTTGTTTTTATTGACCACCCTTAAAATGCGCCCCATACCAATAATGGTATCCAATTCTTTTTTGGCATAATGTTTTTGTAAATACGGGGTTAAAAAGGCTTTGTCTTGTATAATGCCCCGATGCATATCTACAATATACATGTTGCCATCTGCCCCATTGAATAAGTTTACTGGACGAAATCCTTCATCTGTTGAAGCTATAAATTCCTTATTTGGTATGGCCTGTTTTGCCGTTATTTTATCTGCTTCAAAAGTTAATATATTCCGTTTTACCACATTGGCTTCGGGGGCACAAACAAAAGCGTTTTCTGAATAGCTTTCGGGAAATTGATTGCCTCTATAAATTAAAGGGCCACATGCAGACGTTACATTTACCAAAAGACTGTCTTTATCCAAAACCCCTTTTTCATAACCACGGTTTACAGAAGTAGCATGTAAAGGAAATACCTTTTGGTTTGGTGTAAGCCTCTTACTAAGCGTAGAATTTGGTCTGTAATATGGGTTTTTAATGTGGGTATTGGGCAACACATAATCCCCAATGAGCTGTGTGGAATTGTTATTGTAATACAACCTTCCAAAATTATCTTTAGAAATGCCCCATTGCCCTCTAAACGATGTTGGCTCTTTTAGCCATGTTCCCTTTTTTCTTTGATATCGGAAATTGGATTTTGCATTGTAAATCCAGTTATCCATATGCATCATCAAGCCGTTGGGCTGATGCTCCACATTGCCACCTTCTGAATATAAAGAATCCACCAAAATCTTGTTTTTAGGGGCATCATCCTCTATTTCCACAAACCAAAGATTGGGCGGCTCTGCATACAAAAGCCCGCCATAAACATGGGCAATGGCCCTGGGCAGAACCAAACTATCTATAAATATTTTTGAATGGTCTGTAATGCCATCATGGTCTAAATCTTCTAAAATAGTGATGGTACCATTTGGCATATCGGCCCCCGTGCCTTCAAGATTTTGCATATAGCCCTTCATTTCAATAACCCACATGCGGCCTTTATTATCAAAATCCATGGCGACTGGTGCTTCAATAAATGGCTCGGAAGCGGCTACTTGTAATTCAAATCCCTCTTCAATTTGATAGGATGCCAAAGACACTTTAGGTTCATCAAAAGTTTTCGGTTTACAGGCTATGGTTACGGACACTAAAGCCAACAAATAAAAAAATAATGGGCTAATTTTTATTCTTTTAGGGAAACAGTATGCTAAAAATCGAAGTTGATGACTCATTTAATAAAAGTTTATCCAGTACATTATTGATAATCAATATATACTTTTGACAAGTTTGCTTTTTGCTCAAAATAACGATAACTAAATTGAAATGGCAATAATTTTAACAATGAACTCATCTAGACTTTATATTATTGACCATTCTTATAACAACAATCCTCGACGCTAAGCATCGAGGATTTATTTCAATTTAAGTTTTTAAAGAATTCTCAATTGTTTTTACTTTCAAAAAATTACAATTTTGGCTCCCAACCAGGCTCATAGGTTCGCGACCATAATTTGGAGGCTTCCCTATCAAAAACCCGCCCTGTATTGTCATCAATTTCAAAGGATTTCCCAATTCTTGAAGCCATATTTGCGTAATGGGTCATCGCTTGGCTTGTTGCACCTTGTTGTATTGGAGATGTTAATGTTTCCTTACCTCTAATAGTCTCAAAAAAGTTTGCTGCGTGACGCGAAGTTAAATTACCTCCGCCACCTAGCGCAATACCATCTTCTAATCCTTCTGTTTTATTACTTCTTATTGATTTTCCTTTAAGGTCAAACAACTCATAACCATCTCTATCAACAAACACAGAGCCTTCAGAACCATAAATAATGGTCCCTCTGCCTTTTCCATATTTATCGTAGCCGTTTCTACTTTGTCCGTCCCATTCTATGACTTGTTCATCAGAAAATTTAAAACGTGCATCCATATTATCATACATTTCCCATCCATCATTTAAATATTGGTTTTTACCAGATCTCACGTCCACATGTACGGGCAACTCAACGTTCAATGCCCAACGTGCCACATCTAGTTCATGCGTAGCATTGTTACCCATCTCCGCGGTTCCAAAATCCCAGCCGTACCAATGCCAATTATAATCCCAAGTATCATGCATATAGGCTTTTCTGGGCGATGGACCTTGGAACAGGTCCCAATCTAAACCTTCTGGTGGTGCCGCTTTTTTAGGAACAGGCACTTCACCTCTAGAATTAACATAAAAAGCAATGGCTTTATAGGTTTTTCCAATAACACCATTGTGAATATCCTTAATGATTTGAGTGGTTTCTGCAGAAGATCTTTGTTGATTTCCCATTTGGACTACCTTCTTGTATTTTTCTTGACAAGCTACCACCAATTCATTTTCATGCATGTTGTGGCTACAAGGCTTTTCCACATAAACATGTTTTCCTGCTTTCATTGCCATAATAGCGCCCGGCGTGTGCCAATGGTCTGGTGTAGCTACAAAAAGGGCATCAACATCCTTATCATTTAATACCCTTCGGATATCATTTTCTAAAGTTATTTCATAATTTAAACCTCTATTAAAATTCGCCGCGGCCTTATCACGCTGTTTTTTCATAACATCACATAGATAAAGCAACTTTACATTATTGTCCTTATTTACAATAGGATTTTTATAAGCGCCATATCTTCTTCCCAAACCTTGAATGGCCAAATTAATTCGATCATTAGCTCCAATGATATTTGAATAACTTTTTGCAGACATAGCATTTACGCTATTGCCTAAAGTAACCCCAACTGCTCCGACAGCTGCTTTTTTAAGAAAATCTCTTCTGTTTGTATTCATAATCTGATTTATTTATTGCGACTAATTTATTTTTTTAATGAATTGATCCATGCCGCTATTTTTAAAGCCTCTGCTTTTGGTACTTGTGGCATAGGTGCCATTGGCGTGGCATATTCTGGCCAGTTTTTGGGTTGTGGGTTGTAAATAAGTTCCACTATTTTTTCATTGCTATATTTACGTTTGGCTACCTCTGTGAAAGAAGGCCCCACAACTCTTTTATCTTTATTATGGCAAGCCACACATGTGTTTTTAGTCAAAAGTGGCTGCACTTGTTCATCTGATAAAACTGAAACTGTTTTGGCTACGACTTTTTTAGGTGTTTTTACTTTTTTTACACGAGGTGTTCTTTTGGTTGAAAGTTCAGAAATCGCTATTTTTTTACCATCTGGTATATTATTTAAGGTATAATAAAACGTAGGATGC
>CAXBNH010000050.1:0-13271 GCA_963976905.1 uncultured Algibacter sp. | reverse complement strand
TTCTTTCAAAGCTGCTTTAGTAGCATATATCGCATCTTCCACTCTATATTTCTTTTCTTGTAATTCTAATTTTGAATCAGCTCCAATTATGGAAGGCCCTACGGTTATCAAATTAAAGGACAAATACTATTTGTTTTATTCGGCGAATCATTTTAAAAATATTGATTACTCGGTTGGTTATGCGGTAGCAGATTCTCCTTATGGTCCATGGGTTAAACAAAAAGACAGTCCTATTATTCATCGTTCTAACGTAGGAGAAAATGGTTCAGGGCACGGCGATATTTTTCAAGGATTAGATGGGCAAATGTACTATGTGTATCATGTTCATTTTAATCAACAGCAGGTAAGCCCCAGAAGAACACGCATAGTCCCTATAAATAAAACGTGGGATGTTGCAAGCGCCACCTATAAATTTAGTGTGAAAGAAAAGGAGGTAATTGTACCTTTGTGCTCGCAAAAAAAAAGATAAAAGCGAGCACATAATTTAGATTATGATAGAAACCTAAACCTATTTGAGTCTTTTACGGGTTTTTCAAAAGATTATCCAATTGATTATCTGTAAAATACAATATTTTAAAGGTTATATGAACAGTTGTTTTCTGTCTGCTATTTATTTAGTTTTTGCTCAGAAATGTAGTAATTGAATTCTTGTAATTAATCGTCAAGATTTTGGTGCTTAGTAATTAGGTAAAACTAGTAAGCCAATTCATAAGGTTCACAGATGTACAGCCAACGGTTTTAATGTATATGCTGCACATCTACAAACCTTATGCCTTGAGGGATAAGACAACATTTAATAAAATTAAACACTTACCAATTTGGTTTTTCGTTTTAAAACCATAAAGACCAAAACCGAAAGCATACCAAAAATTGAAAAACCAATAAAAAGAGGCAATACAGAATCTTTTACAAAACCACCAATATAGTTAGCAATAGGCACAGCCATAACCGTAGAGACAAAACCATTTATTGCCGCGCCAATACCCGCAATATGCCCTAATGGTTGCATGGCCAAAGCCCTAAGGTTTCCAAAAAGAAAGCCCACGGCAAAAAACTGTAAGGCAAAAAAACCGATCAGTACAGAAATACTTGGATTTGCACCAGACCAAAATAAAATCACATACAAAACAGATATAAGGGTAAAGGCCAAACTGGAAACATAGGCAATGCGCCTCATGCCATAAGCAACTACCAATTGGCTATTCATGTAAGTGGCCAATCCTATTGATATTGCCAAACTCGCAAAAATATAAGGAAACATATCTGCAAGGTTATATTGCTCTTGAAATATTTGTTGTGAGGTGCTTAAATACACCATAAACGAGCCTGTAATAAAACCAGAAACCAATGTGAAAGCAACGGCTTCTTTATTTTTAAAAAACGCTTTGGTGCCATCTATAAAAAGATGCGATGAAAACTTGATACGCTTTTCTTTTGGCAAAGTCTCTGGCTGGCGTAACCAAAACCAAAGCATAATTAAAAATCCAAACACCAAATTGAAAATAAAAACAGCTTTCCAATTAAAAAAATGGATTAAAAATTGTCCTAAAGTAGGTGCCACCACAGGAACCAAAATAAAAAACATCACAACGATGGATAATATTTTCGCCATATAATCGCCACTAAATTTATCACGAACCATTGAGGTGCTCAAAGTTCTTGGCGCAGATAAACCAATGCCCTGCAACACCCTGCCAAAAATCATCATTTCAAAGCTTTTGGTGGTCACACAAATAATGCTTGCGATAATGAATATGATAAACCCAACATAAACAATGGGTTTTCTTCCAAAGCTATCAGATAATGGCCCTAAAATAAGCTGTCCAAAACCTATTCCTAAAAAAATCATGGTAATCAATAACTGATTGTCATGCGCATTGTTTGCACCCAAAGCATTTCCAATTTCTGGCAAAGCCGGTAGTAAGGCATCAATAGATAGGGCTACAATGGACATTAAAGACGCCATTAAAGCTACAAATTCAAATTTAAAGTGTTGGGGTTTTTGCATGCCGCAAAAGTACGCTAATTAAATATGGATAAAATAATCCCTTATTTAATAAAACAATGTTATTATTGTTAAATTTGATACCTAATGAAAGTAAGGAAAATGAACATAGAGCCTCTTTTAAATTATATAAATAACTACGTGACGCTTACTGATGAAGATGTGGAAATCCTGCTATCAAAAGTTATTTGTAGAAACTATTTAAAAGGCCAATACATTGTGCAGCAAGGTGATGTTTGCAAATACGAATGTTTTGTGATTTCGGGTTGCACAAAAACCTTTTATATGGATGTAGAAGGGCAGGAACACATCGTTATGTTTTCCATAGAAGATTGGTGGGTATCAGATATGGGAAGTTTTATCACACAAACACCAGCAGATTATAACATACAATGTATAGAAAATACCGAGGTCATTCAGTTTTCTTATGATATTATTGAAGATTTGTATAAAGCTATCCCAAAATTAGAGCGTTTTTTTAGGCAAATTATAGAAAAAGCCTTGGTGGCATCCCAAAAACGTATCGTTAGAAGTTTTAGCATGACTGCTAAAGACCAATACCTGCATTTTAGGGAGCAGTATCCCCAAATAGAACAGCGTATTCCACAATACATGGTAGCGTCGTATTTAGGCATTACCAAAGAGTTTTTAAGTAGAATTAAAAGCCAGTTGATCATTGGGAAATAAAAAGTTAAACTAGATTAACATTATTTTATAATCTACTTTGTTTTATTAGCGTAATTTGTTGTTGATATTTGTAATCTATTAAATAATCAAAAACAATAAAAAAAATTAAAGATGAAAAACACTATTAAAACTGCGGTATTGGCAACTATTGTTGCATTCGTTACGTTTTCTTTTACAACTGTTAATACAGACAAAAAAGAAATTAAAACAGACAAAAGCAAAGTAGTATGGAAAGGTTATAAAGTTACTGGCTCTCATGAGGGGACTATTGCTATTAAATCCGGGGCTTTGCTATTTGATGGAGAAACATTAACGGGGGGCGAGTTTGTAATTGATATGACTTCTATAAACGTAACAGATTTAGAAGGTGATTACAAAGGGAAATTAGAAGGCCATTTAAAATCAGATGATTTTTTTGGAGTAGATGCCCACCAAACAGCTTCATTGGTTTTTACAGATGTTAAAGCTTCTGGTAAAAATGCTTATGATGTTACAGGAGATTTAACTATAAAGGGGAAAACGCACCCTATTTCTTTTTCGATTTCTATTTATGGAAACAAAGCCACATCGTCCTTAAAAGTTGATAGAACTAAATATGGCATTGAATATAATTCAGCTAGCTTTTTTGATAGTTTGAAAGACAAAGCTATTTATGATGAATTTGATTTGGTTGCAGATTTAGAGTTCTAATAAAAGCAAATAAAAATGGAAAAGGTGTTCTGAAAAGAGCACTTTTTTTGTTTTAAGCAATAATTCTACTTTGGTTTTTGAAATGACTATCTTTGGCATCTTTCCAAAAGCAAAAACAATGTCTTTTAAAAAATTAATAGAACCACTCAAAGATAATCTTAAGCACAAAGGTTTTGAAAGTCCTTTGCCATTTCAAAAAACAATTCTTCCCAAAATAAAAAGTGGTGCGAGCTTGTTTTGCATTGCGCCAAAAGATTCTGGAAAAACAACAAGCATCATACTAAGCGTGGTTCAAAAACTAAAAGGCGAAGCTTTTGAAGATGCGCCACGAGCCTTGATTTTTGTAAAGGATAAAGAAACGGCGTTGCATTTAAAATCAGAGTTTGAATCCTATACACGAAGAACCGACCTAAGGATTTACTGTGCTTACGAAGAGCACAATATAGAACTACAACGTGAAGAGCTCTATTTGGGAACAGATATTGTTATTGCCACACCCAAACGTTTAAATAGGATTTTCTTTTTAAACGGCATCAATTTGAACAAGCTCCAAATGTGTATTGTTGAAGATGCTGAATTTTTATTCAGAAACAATAATCTTGCAGAAGTGACCCGAACTCCCGAAAGCATCGGGAAATGCCAATATCTGGTTTTTTCAACAGAATATGACCCCCGTTTTGAACGTTGGCGGGAAACGTTTATGGACAACGCCCAAGTGGTAAAAGTGAAGTGAATTACACTTATTTAAGCTTGTGTTTACAGGGGAATATTGCCATGTTTCCGTTTGGGGGGATCTACTGTTTTATTTTCAAGCGTAGCAAATGCTTTGATAAGTTTTCTTCGGGTATCTTTTGGAAGAATGACTTCATCAATAAAACCCCGTTTTGCCGCTCTGTAGGGGTTGGTAAATTTCTTGGCATATTCCATTTCCTTTTCAGCTAATTTTTCGGCAGGGTTATCGGAAGCCGCGATTTCTTTTTTAAAGATGATTTCACTAGCGCCTTTAGCGCCCATAACGGCAATTTCTGCTCCAGGCCAAGCATAATTAAAATCAGCACCAATATGTTTGGAATTCATCACATCATACGCACCTCCGTAAGCCTTTCTGGTTATAACAGTAATACGTGGTACCGTAGCTTCGCTCAAAGCATATAAGAGCTTGGCGCCATGAACAATAATACCGTTCCATTCTTGGTCGGTGCCTGGTAAAAACCCGGGAACATCTACTAAAACCAACAACGGAATATTAAAACAATCGCAAAAACGGGTAAATCTTGCCGCTTTTCTAGAGCTGTTTACGCCCAAAACGCCAGCAAAAGCCATGGGCTGATTGGCAATAATACCAATGCTTCTTCCGCCTAAACGTGCAAAGCCCACAATAATGCTTTCAGCGTAATCTTTATGGATTTCAAAAAAGGAATCAGTATCAATGATGCCAGAAATCACTTGGCGCATATCATAAGGTTTGTTAGGGTGTTCAGGAATGATATCAGACAAAGCATCCCTGATTTCATCTTTGAGTTTATATGCTAGTTTTTTTGGTGTCTCTGTATTATTTTGAGGTAAATAGCTCAATAATTTTTTTAAATCTTCTAAGCAAGCTACATCATTTGCGGAAGTTTTATGCGCCACCCCAGATTTGGAGGCATGTGCGTGCGCACCGCCCAACTCTTCACTTGTTACTGTTTCGTTGGTTACGGTTTTTACAACATTGGGACCTGTAACAAACATGTAGCTGGTGTTTTCTACCATGATAGTAAAATCGGTTATGGCAGGGGAGTATACCGCACCACCGGCGCAAGGTCCCATAATGGCTGAAATTTGTGGAACGACACCAGAAGCCTGTACATTTCTGAAAAATATATCGGCATACCCGCCAAGTGAGCGCACGCCTTCTTGAATACGAGCACCACCAGAATCATTTAAGCCAATAATTGGCGCACCTACTTTTACTGCCAAATCCATGATTTTACATATTTTTTCGGCGTGGGTTTCAGACAAAGCACCACCAAAAACAGTGAAATCTTGTGCGTACACATAAACCAATCTACCATTTATAGTGCCGTAGCCTGTAATCACGCCATCTCCAAAATAAATCTCGTTTTCTAAACCAAAATCCGTGGTTCTGTGGGTTACCAACATGCCAATCTCCTCAAAAGAACCTTCGTCAATCAAATAATCAATGCGTTCCCTAGCGGTTAATTTCTTTTTAGCATGTTGTTTGTCAATACGTTTTTGACCGCCACCCAAATGGGCTTGGGTGACGTATTCGTTTAGCTTGTTTATTTTGTCTTCTTTTGAATCCATGGTTTTTCTTATCACACAAAGTCGCAAAGATGCGAAGTTGAATTTTTTATTTTTGCTTACTGCTTACTGCTTACTGCTTACTGCTTACTGATGTGATGGTACTCTCAATAATTTCTGGTCTTCTAAATATTGTTTTACTGCAATTAAAGCGGCTATTTTGGCTTCTTTTAATGCTTTTGGTGAATAATATTTTTTCACAAAATGGGTATCAAAACTACCTGAACGAAAGGCTTCGTGTTCACAAACAAATTTTCCAAAAAAAAGTGTGGTTTCAACGCCTTCAATATGGTAGTTGTCAATAGCTTTTATCATAAGCTGTATGGCTTCTTCACGTGTTTTTCCGTAGGTGATTAATTTTGAAAGCATGGGGTCATAATAAATAGGGATGTCCATGCCTTCTTCAAAACCATTATCAACCCGAATGCCTTTGCCTACTGGTATTTTGTAAACATCCAAATGCCCCACGCTAGGTAAAAAATCATTTAAAGGGTCTTCTGCGTACACGCGTAATTCCAAAGCGTGGCCATTTATCTTTAAATCGTCTTGTTTTAATGGAAGTGCTTCGCTACGGGCGATTCTAATTTGCAATTCCACCAAGTCAATGCCAGAAATTAGTTCAGTTACAGGATGCTCCACCTGTAAACGGGTATTCATTTCCAAAAAGTAGAAATTATGGTTGGCATCCAATAAAAACTCAACCGTTCCTGCGCCTAAATAATCACAGGACTTGGCGACTTTAACAGCGGCTTCGCCCATTTCCGCTCTTAATGCTGGTGTTAAAACAGATGATGGGGCTTCTTCTACCACTTTTTGATGGCGGCGTTGTATGCTGCATTCGCGTTCAAAAAAATGAAGTACATTGCCATGATCATCTGCCATGATTTGAATTTCGATATGGCGGGGCGAAGTCACGTATTTTTCAATAAATACAGAGCCATCTCCAAAAGCCGAAGTCGCTTCGCTAATGGCACGCTGCATTTGCGATTCTAAATCGCTTTCTTTTTCAACCACGCGCATGCCTTTTCCGCCGCCGCCGGCCGAGGCTTTTATCAAAACAGGAAACCCAATGGTTTTGGCAATGGTCTTTGCTTTTTCAACATCAGTAATAGCCTCATCAATACCGGGAACCATCGGGATGTTGTATTTTTTAACCGCTTCTTTTGCAGCCAATTTGCTCCCCATTATTTTTATGGCTTTGGAGCGTGGGCCAATAAATATGATATTATTTTGTTCGCACAATTCAGCAAATGTAGCATTTTCACTTAAAAAACCATAACCGGGATGAATGGCATCAACGTTGAGTTGTTTTGCCACTTCAATGATTTTATCAGCCCTTAAATAGGATTGATTGGAGGGTGGATCGCCAATGCAAACCGCTTCATCTGCAAATTTTACATGCGGGGCATTTCTATCAGCAGTTGAAAATACAGCAACGGTTTTAATGCCCATTTTCTGAGCAGTTTTCATCACTCTAAGGGCTATTTCGCCTCGGTTTGCAATTAGTATTTTTTTCATTAATGAACCTTTTTGTCGTTCCCATTTGGTCACTGAGCGAAATCGAAGTGAAGGAGGGAGTCTTTAATGTTTGCAGGAAACTAGATATTTATTCAAACTCAATCAGTAATCTATGTTTATCAACAGTATCGCCTTTTTTTACGGAAATATATTTAATAATACCGTCTCTGGGCGATGTGATGCTGTTCTCCATTTTCATGGCTTCAAGTATAAATAATGTGTCGTTTTCTTTGATATTTTGTCCAACGTCAACACAAATTTCCAGTATTAAACCGGGCATAGGCGCTTTAATGGTATTCACATATTTTGCATCTGAAACAGAAAACCCCATATTTTTTATTAAAACATCTAGGTTGTTAAAAATGTTTATATTATAGGTGGTGTTATTAACTTTTACTTGATATAATTTCTTGTTGAAATCAGCATTGGTGATTTCAGCTTTATAGGATTTGTTTTCTTGAAGGATGTGATATTCAGATTCTGAAATTTGAAGTGCATCAAGATTTGAAACAGATACTGTATTTATTTCAAAGTCATGTATATTATTTACCGTTACCTTATAATTCTTGTCCATATACTAAAAATTGGTAGAAGTAAATATAGGGATTTTATGTAGCAAATTCAATTACAGAAATTGAATTCAGATATGCAAAAGTTTGAATGTTGAAGAAATGAATCAACCCTAAGTCAAGATGCTAAAAGTTGTTTTTTTATTTCTTGCAGCACCAGTTGGTAATACCGTTTATTAGATGGCACAAAATGATTGCCGTTATTTTCTATGTTTTTAATGAGCGTTTCAAATTCATGCAAAGACACTAATTTTAAGGCTTCAACCTCTTCCTCTTGGGGTTTTAATTCTGAAATAAGAACTTTTAATTCTGCTATAAACGTGTTGTGGAATTCGTTGTCCGTTATACCATTTTCATAAACTTGAAAACATTCAAAAACACCTATTTTATGCAAATCATTTTCAGAAATACCTAAATCTATTTCTTCTTTGGTTTCTCTAATCGCCGCTTGTTTTGCGGTTTCGCCAGCATCAATATGGCCTGCAACGGACACATCCCATAGTAATGGGCAAATGGTTTTTTTAGCTGAACGTTGTGACAATAAAATGTCGCTTTCTTTGGTATAAAACCAAATGTGGGCCGTATGGTGGTAAAGCCCTTTTTGATGGATGATGGATTTTAATTCTGATTTGCCAGTTGCATTTCCGTTGGCATCTACAATGTCAATGTATTCGTCCATATTTGTTTTTTCAGCATTGATTATTTCATTTGATAAAAAACACAAAACCAAACCAGCCTATTAATAAGGCCAGTTTTCTTGTTTCCACAAGTTATAGTTTTTTTCAAAAGCCATAAATTTGTTTTTATAGTTTTCTAAAGTTTGTCCATTTTCAGGAAATTGATTGAGCATTTGCAGATACATATTTTTTAAAGTCTCAGCATGCCTGACGTTAATTATAGGGTTTGGAGGTGCAAAAGAGGTTGTCCATATTAGCTCGTCCCAAATATTATCCATGGACAATTGGCACACAGCTATACTTTTTTCTCTCAATCCCGCTCTGTAATATAATTTTCCTAAGGCATAGGCATATTGTTTATAGGCTATGGTTTTATCGGGAAATAGGTAAAAACATGTGTCTAGAACCTTAATGGCTTCTTTGTTCTTGTTTTCCTCTAAAAGCGCTTGGGCCAAAAAATAGTAAGTGGGCCTTAAAATACTTTGGACATAAGATTTGTTTTCGGAGCTTAAGTGTGTGGATTCATCATTCATACCGTTAAAAGATGTTTTTTCCAACAGGTAAGGAAACATCATTTTTGTATGGACTATTTTAGGGTTTAATGAATCATTTGCTCTTTTTAGTGGTACCAATAATTCAATCAAACCGTTCGTAACAAGGTAGTTGTCCAATCCGATGTAATGATTTTTATTTCCATTGAAAGCAAAGCATATCGGTCTGTCATTGATATTGTTGGAAATTATATTGAGCAAGACCAAATCATTGGTGCTATAAAAATCTTTTTGATATTCCCATGTGATGGATTTTGTTTTTGAAGCCTTTAATTCTTTGGCATTCAGTAGGTTTGATTTTTTTGTTGGTATAGAGAATTTAGAGGTGGGCATGTAGTGCTTTCTCTTGCCGTTCCAAAGGGTTAGGGTAGTGCTGTCTTTTAAAAACTCGAATAAAACATCCAACCGTACCGCTTCATTGGTTTCTTTTTTTAAGGGGATGAGTTTATCTACACCATTTATATATAAATCTTTATTTAAGTTGAATGTAATGGGTTTGGTGCTGTACGCTTTTTGTTTTATGTTATCGATATAAGTATCTATGTTCAGTTGGTCATAATTAAGAACCTTAACGTCTGTACGGTAGTTTTCAACATCTTGCAGGTACCAAAGTGGAAAAGTCATATTGTCGCCATTTGTAATGAGTATGGCTTGTTCTGGACATGCATCCAGATAGGCTTTTCCAAAATCATAAGCAAAAGTATCATGGCTACGCTGATGGTTGTTCCAACCTTTGGCTAAAAGTTGTAAAGGTGCGCCAATAAAAGCTATTGCAAAAGCAATGAAAACGGTAGTTTTATTTTTTAGTATTAATTTCAAAGCGTCAGAAATCAAAATAGTGGAAAGTCCAACCCATAGCGAAAAGATAACGAATGCTCCAATAAAAATATAATCCCGTTCCCGAATTAAAATACTTGAAGGCACTGGGTTCACATATAAAGTAATGCCCAAGCCAAAAGTCAAAAAGATAAAAAGAGTGGTTAGTAGATAAGCCTTGTGTTTTCTTAAGGCTATGAATCCTGAAATCCCTAATAGAAAAGGTATAAAATAATAGGCATCTTTACTTTTGTCTTTTATATAGCGTTCTGGCATGTTGGATATATCCCCAACTCTCGATCTATCTATGCTATTTATGCCACTTATCCAATTACCATCCTCAATATAACCTAACCCATGGTTGCTATTCTGTTTGCCTATAAAATTCCAAAATAGATATCGAAGGTTCAGCCAATTTACTTGGTAATTAATAAAAAAATTGAAATTTTCAGTTTGAGTTGGTTTGTATATGGTTTTAGTTGTGCCATTAACGCTGTAATCTATCGGATTTCCTTTAATAGTTGTCCAAACTTTATAATTGTTTTCATTTTTATAATCAAAAAGCCTAGGGAAAAACATGGAAAATTCTTCTGAATAATTGGGGTATTTATAGTTGCCATCATCCACAATAAGGTATTTGTTTGCGTTTTGGTCAAAAGTTAAAGTTGGGCTGCCATCTATAAATGGTTTTTGGCGGTCTATAGGCGCATTGTAGGTTGAGCCTTTTATGAGCGGAATGTTATTTATGCCAAATTGTTCGCCTTTAATATATTGCAGTAGCCGATTGCTATTGCTTACGCTATTGGCCAATGTGGAATTTGCAGCGGCTCTTTGTAATGGCATCAGGTAGCAACTAAAACCAATAAAAAAAAAGATAAAAACCAAGAGGGTATTGTGCCATGCTATTTTCTGTTTTTTGTAAGTAATCCAAAGTGTTGTGGCAAATAGAATGATTAGAAAAAGTATGGTGGCCACCACGCCTGTATTCATGGGTAGGTTTAATGAATTCACAAACCAAACATCTAAGGTATGTGTTGTTTTTATAAGACCTTGGATACTTATTATGTAAATGAAAACAAATAAAGAACAGCCAAATACTAGTGAAATAATTATTTTTTTAATAGTGAGTCCATACATTTTGTAAGTGAACAAAATAGATAAAGGAATCACCATGGTAAGGGTTATTAAATGGATACTGGATGCTATTCCCAATAAAAACCCGAATAACAATAAAAGTTTAGTGTCACTTTTTTTCTCTTTGTTATGAACCCATTTTAGCATAGTGTAGAACATGCCTGTAACTAGCGCAAATGATAAAGTATAAACTTCGGTTTCAGTAGATGCGGTCCAAAAACTATCTGAAAACGCTAAGGTTAAAGCACTTGTTGTACTAGTTAAATAGGGGAGATAACCATTTTTTGAACCTATTTTTTTTTCCTGTATTTGAACGGTTATGTAATGTGTGATATTAAATAGTAAACAAACCGTTAATGCTCCAAAAAAACAAGATATCAGATTGGAAACAAAAGCTATATGTGCTGAAGGAAAAAATTGAAAAACAGCACTGCAAAGCATAGTATAAAAAGGTGCACCGGGAGGATGCGATGCTTGTAGGTTGTAACTGCTGGTTATGAATTCAGGACTGTCCCAAAAAGAGATTGTCTTTGGGGCGCTAACAGCGTAAATAATAAAAACAAATGCAAAAAGAATTAGGTTGAAAATTCTCTTGGTGTTTATCATAATATAAAATTGGCAGATTAATTTTCAGCAATATAAAAGAAAAACAAATGTATCTATTTAATTATTAATGAAAGAATTTTCAAAAAATATGTTTCTTCGTGATTATGTTTTTTATCGATTAAACGCATTATTTATCGATGTAATTAAAAATAATATATACAAAAACTTACATAAACGGTTTTTTATCTATATATTTGAAACTTTATTAATGCATAAAAATAATTTTTTAGTTCTTGTTTTAACCATAATTATTCTAAAAACAAGTTCTTAACTGTTTCAATTTCAATACAATATATGTTCCTGGATTTGACATATATTTTTAATAAAATCATAAATAAAAACAATCATTAATAATTAACCAAATTTTAAAATTATGAGAATAATCTACTTTTTTATTTCAATTTGTTTGCTATCAACAACGGTGATACAAGCGCAGACTTTAAACGAAACCATGGGGACAGGTTCTGGAGTAAGTATTACTAGTGGGGATTTTAATACCATGTATGGAGATAGCACTGGGAGTTTTCTAACTTCAGGTTCATTCACAACATTAATCGGTTATCAAGCTGGTAGAAGTGTTACAACAAGTGAGTTAATTGCAATCGGATATCAATCTGGTTACTCAAACACTACAGGTTTCGATAATACTTTTATGGGCTTTCAAGCTGGATATTCTAACGTAACAGGAGGAGACAACACTTTCATCGGTGCTGAGTCAGGAGAATTTGTTACTACTGGATACGATAACACTTTTGTAGGAGAAGAATCTGGTGCAAATACTACAACAGGTTTTGAAAATGTCTTTATAGGAGAAGATGCGGGTTTTTCTAACACAACTGGTAATCGAAATGTTTTTGTTGGTAACGAAGCGGGTATTTCATCTGATGTCGGGTATCGAAATACCGGTGTAGGAAATGAATCTTTGAGCGATGTAGATGAAGGACATCACAATACAGCCTTGGGCGATTCTTCTGGTATTGATGTTGGAGATGGTATTTATAACACTTTTGTGGGTGCTGCTTCAGGAGTGGCCACAGAATATGCTGATTATAATACCTTTGTTGGAGCCATGTCTGGATGGGATAATAACCGTACCAATAGCACAACCAATGCAAATCATAATACTTATGTAGGGTATTACTGTGGGTTTTCCAATAGAGAAGGGCAATATAATGTAGGTATGGGGTCGTTAGCAAACTTTGATAACACCAATAGGTCAAACACCATGTTTTTTGGGTATGATATTACTGCCAGTAATGATAACGTTATGGGTTTTGGTAATAGAGCATTTATAGATGGTCAATACTCGATTTCATTAGGGCATGATCATGATGTTAGAGGAGATTATTCAATTATGTTGGGCTATTTAGGGAATATGCAAGCTTTAGCAGATTATTCTATTGGTATTGGAGATCGGGTAGATATTGAAGAAAATGATGTGGTTGGAATTGGTCGCTCGGTAGATGTAGATAACGAACAAGCCGTTGCTATTGGATCCATGACTGTTGCTCAATCAAATGGAGGTATCGCTTTGGGATATGGGTCTCAAGTAAATACAACAGGAGCAGCTACTACAAATGCAGCATATAATATGGCATTGGGTTATGAGGCCCAAGCAACAGATTCTTTATCTGTGGCCATTGGTAAATCGTCAATGGCATCAGGAAAATTTTCATATGCTATTGGATCGGGTGCAACGGCTCCAAATGATAAT
>CAXBNH010000049.1:0-13290 GCA_963976905.1 uncultured Algibacter sp. | reverse complement strand
GAAATCAACATATATAAAATTAATGGCCATTGCAATTTTAGCTCTTTTTTCAAGTTGCGATGATGATAATGAATTAACAAGCACTAATGTGTCAAGCGTAGAAACTTTATATGCTCCTAATGACAATAAATTTTATAATCTAGGCGCTCAAAGCTCTGCTGTTTTTGAGTGGCAACACGCCAAAGCAGAAGACAATGGCGTGGTGTTGTATGATGTTGCTTTTGATTTAGAATCAGGTGACTTCTCCAATCCTATTTATGTGACACCATCTGATGGGAAAGGGTTTCAAAATGTATTGAACCTTACTTTCACAGAATTAAATAAGATAGCCGAAATGGCAGGTATTCAAGCAAAAAATACTGGAAAGTTAAAATGGACTGTGTTTTCTTCAAAAGGTTTTAATCTTCAACAATCGGATGTTTTTAGAACTATTGAAGTTGAAAGACCAGCTGGGTTTCCAACACCAGATGAACTTTTTATAACAGGAAGCGCAACGGAAGCTGGCGAAGCTATTGAAAATGCTATGTCTTTAAAAAAGACTGGAGCCACGACTTATGAAATATACACGTCTTTAAAACCAGGAGATTATCATTTTGTAACTAGAAAAGAAGGTACACCTGAAGTTTATTTTATTAATGGAGCAAATATTGAAGAAGATAGCAGCACCACCTATTCAGATACAGAAAAAGTATTTAGAATCAGAATTGATTTTAGTGATGCGTCTGTTAAAATAGTAGAAGTAGAAAAAACAGAATTATGGTTCCCTCCATTGGGTCAATATTTATTTGATTTCGATTATATAGGTAATGGAACGTGGAGAGCCGCCAATGCAATGGTTGAGTTTAAGCAAGAATCTTGGGGTAGAGATGAACGTTATAAATTCAAATTCACAATCAATGATGATGGTAATTCTGTAGAAGAATGGTACGGAAGCACCAATGGCGATAATCAAAGACCAGATGATAATACTGGTGCCGATTATTGGTATATGGTACCAGTTACTAATGATTATTGGGCAAATAGCTTTAAGTTCAATGGAAATGCAGATGGTGCTAATACTAATATTGATATTATTTTTAGTGCAACCGCTCCAGCATACACACATTCAGTAACGATACTTTAAAAAAACAGAGATATTATGAATAAAAGAAAAATAGATAACCCTATACTTGTAATTATAGGATTGCTTTTTGTGGTCTCTTGTTCTGTTGATCCACGTCCACTTCGAGATGTAAACAGCAATGATAATGAATTTCAATATGATTGGTATGCAACGGCAGATTCCATTCAAGAAGCAACCTATAACCAGTTCCTAGGGTCTCAAGGCACTTTTGCAACGGATAATGCTGGAGACAATACTTTCCAATATTGGCCTAACGGTCATGCACTTCATATCTTAGTAGATGGCTATGTTAGAACCGGAGATGCTTCATATGTAGCAAAAATGAAAGCATTATTAAATGGTATTAAAAGTAAAAATGGTAACACCTATGTAAATGTATTTAATGATGATATGTTGTGGTTGGCCAATGCTTGTGTTAGAGCATATGTTGCCACAAATGACTCTGAATACAAAGATGTTGCGGAATTTTTATGGACAGAAATTCTAAAAAGCCATAGCGATTTGTTTGGAGGAGGTATCACTTGGAAAAAAGACACACCAAAATCAAAAAATGCAGTATCAAATGGTCCAGCTATTGTTTTAGCAATGCGTTTGTATGACTTAGATGGCAATACCGAATATCTAGATTGGGCTAAAAACCTATATGAATGGCAAAAATCCACATTGGTTGACCCTGTAAGCGGTTTGGTATGGGATAACATTTCCGAAACTGATGGCGTTGTTACTATCAACAAAGATTGGATATTTACATACAATATGGGCACATGGATTGGATCTGGACTAAGGCTGTATCAAGAAACAGGAGAAGAAGGATATCTTTTTGATGTACTCAAATCTGCCAAAAGCCTTATGACAAGTTCTAAATTAACAACAGAAGGGCTATTGAGAGATGAAGGTGAAGGTGATGGCGGTCTTTTTAAAGGTATTTTAGTACGCTATTTCACAGAATTGATTTTGTTACCAGATCTTAATACTAGCGATCGCAATGCTTTCTTAAAATTTTTAAAATTCAACGCAGAAACATTTCATGCACAAGGACTTAGCAAACCAAGTATGATGTCAGGTCATAACTGGAGAGTGGCACCCACTGGGAGAGTTGATTTAAAAACGCAACTTAGTGGAGTTATGCTCATTGAAGCTGCTGCTAGGTTAGAAGCAGCAGAATTGTTATAAGTAAAATAGATAATTATAATAAGCTTATCTTTTTTGTTTGTTTAAAAATATAAAGAGATAAGCTATTTTATGTCATTTTTTTAATGAAAACTATTGTTTTTATACATTATTTAAAAACAATAACATTATTTGATTTGAGTGGTATAAGCGTTTTGTTAAAAATGCTTTATTGTAGAAAATTGTCTTATTTTTATTAAATTAATTACTCAAAAACCATACTGATGTTAATTTAATAAAAATGATATGAATTTTAATTAATGTTTATATATTAGCTAAATCGTTTTATTTATAATCGTTAACCAATTAAACAACCTTTTAGTATGAAAAATCAAGATGCTCCCAAAGTAGTATCAAAAAAGGTGCTCGTGCCTTTTATTTTAGTGACATCATTATTTGCCCTCTGGGGTTTTGCCAATGCCGTAACAGACCCTATGGTACAGGCCTTTAAAAAAGTTTTGGAACTTTCAAATTCTGAAGCAGCTTGGGTGCAAATGGCTTTTTATGGAGGCTATTTTTGTATGGCATTGCCCGCAGCTATGTTCATGCGCAAGTATTCTTATAAAGTGGGCATATTAATAGGTTTGGGTTTGTATGCAACGGGAGCTTTATTGTTTTATCCAGCTGCGGTTACAGAGCAATTTTGGTTTTTTTGTTTAGGACTTTATATTTTGACTTTCGGATTGGCATTTTTGGAAACAGCAGCAAATCCTTATGCTTTGGCAATGGGGGCTAAAGAAACAGCCACCCAACGTTTAAACTTGGCTCAAGCATTTAATCCTGTTGGGCTGATTGTGGGTTTATTTGTGGCACAACAATTTGTTTTAAAGAATTTGAAGTCAGATGATGTTGAGAATTTCAGTGCCTTAGATGAAGCTTCAAAAATACTTATCAAAACATCAGATTTGATGGTGATACGCAATCCATATGTTATTTTAGGATTGGTGTTGATTGCTGTTTTCGTCATTTTCTTAGTTAGTAAAATGCCTCAAGCAAAAGATGAAGGTGGTATGCCTAAAATAGGAGAAACCTTTTTGGTTTTGAGTAAAAACAAGAAATATGTTTTAGGGGTTTTGGCACAAATATTCCATACTGGGTGTTTGGTTATGTGCTGGACTTACATTTATCAATACGCAGAGGCTATTGGTATGGATAGTGTTACGGCAGGTTATTACCAAATGGCCGCTTTTATATTATTTACCATTGGGCGTGGTGTTGGCACCTATTTGTTAAGATTTATCAGTTCTGGGAAATTATTAATGTATTTCGCTATATTGGGAATGGTATTCACATCGGGAGCTATTTTAATACATGGGATGGTAGGTTTGTACAGCTTGGTTTGTATTTCTTTTTGTATGTCGTTAATGTTCCCTACTATTTACGGTATTGCATTGGGCGATTTAACCGAGGAACAATCAAAAGTAGGCTCAGCAGGATTGATTATGTCCATTGTTGGTGGAGCTCTATTGCCAAAAGTACAAGGGCTTATTATTGATATAGGTGGAAATGGCGTTGCAGATACTACAATTCTTGGGGTTCCAGAAGTTAATTTTTCGTATGTACTGCCGCTCATTAGTTTTATTTACATCGGATGGTACGGACTCAGAGTGTATAAAAGATATGAAGCAATTACAATTAAATCATAAATAAAATTTAAAAGGTTAAAAACATTGATGTATTTAATGTTGCCTCTTTTTATTATCAAACAAACAGTTATTAAATCATGCAAAGAAGAAAATTTATTCAGAACACGGCACTTTTTGGAAGTTTGGCAATGGTGGCGCCAACCAATATTATGGCGAGTGCATTATCAAAAGAATTTCCAGTAGTGCGCGTACCAAAAGGGAAAAGACATTTTGAAAGTAAATTTATAGAAGATGCCATTAAGGAATTTCAAAAAAACGTAAAAGACGAAGAACTTTCATGGTTGTTCAATAATTGTTTTCCAAATACTTTGGATACGACGGTAACCTTCACTAAGAAAAATGGGCAGCCTCATACCTATGTCATCACAGGCGATATTGATGCCATGTGGTTACGAGATAGTTCAGCCCAAGTATGGCCATATATGGCATTTGTTGATAAAGACAAAGATTTAAAAGATTTGATTGCCGGTGTTATCAACACCCAAACACAATACATTCTCAAAGATCCTTATGCCAATGCGTTTTATGACGATCCAAACAAAAAAGGGGAGTGGACTACCGATCATACAGATATGTTGCCGGGTGTCCATGAGCGTAAATATGAAATAGATTCTTTATGCTATCCTATTCGCTTGGCTTACAATTATTGGAAAACAACAGGAGATACAACGCCTTTTGATGCAGATTGGCAAAAATCGATCAGAGCGATATTAAAAGTTTTCAAAGACCAACAGGAAAAAGATGGCACAAACCCATACCATTTTCAGCGCACCACGCAATTTGGAACCGATACAAGAGATTTGAAAGGCTACGGATACCCCGTAAAACCTGTAGGTTTGATTTGTTCCGCTTTCAGACCAAGTGATGATTCTACTGTATTCTCATTTTTAGTGCCCTCTAACTTTTTTGCTGTGGTGAGTTTGAACCAAGCAGCCGAAATGATAGATGCCCTTGTTGGAGACAAAGCTTTGTCAAAAGAATTAAGGGATTTAAGTGCTGAGGTAAAACAAGCCTTGCAAGACCACGCGATTGTAAACCATCCAAAATATGGTAACATTTATGCTTTTGAAGTGGATGGCTACGGAAACCATTTGTTGATGGATGATGCCAACGTACCTAGTTTGTTGTCCTTACCATATTTAGATGCTATTGATAAAGATGATTGGGTATATAAAAACACAAGAGAATTTGTATTGTCTTTAGACAATCCGTTTTTCTACAAGGGAAAAGCCGCTGAAGGCATTGGCGGCCCTCATGTTGGTGTAGATATGATTTGGCCTATGGCTATAACCATGCAAGGTCTTACCAGTAACAATCCCCAAGAAATAAAATCATGTATCAAAATGCTAAAAGCCACCCATGGCGACACGGGATTCATGCATGAAACCTTTCATAAAGATAATCCAAAAAACTTTACAAGATCATGGTTTGCTTGGGCAAACACCTTGTTTGGTGAGTTTTTATGGAAAACGTACAAAGAACAACCAGAATTGTTGGTGTAAATAATATTAAATATTTTGCTAAGGTGTTAGGTTGTTGTAATTAAATAATCTAACACCTTGTTTGTTATTACTTATAAAGAAACTAAACTCAAATAAAATGAAACAGATACTTCGTAACCTAACAGTAATACTAATCATTGGTTTGTTTTTCTCATGTAAAGAGAGGGCTAAAGTAGAAAAAGAACAAGAATTTACTACTGATCCGATAGCTTATGTGAATCCGTTTTTGGGAACTGCACCACTCACCGATCCAGAATTTATAGGTTATACACCACCAAAAGATTGGCGGGTATGGGCGGGTCTTACGTATCCAGGGTCTTCGGTGCCAAATGCCATGGTGCAATTAAGCCCGATTACAGAATACCATACGGGTGCTGGTTATGAATATGAAGATACTGAAATCTTAGGATTTACCCATACTAATAAAGGCCATTGGAACTTGTGTAATATTCCCATTTTACCAATTTCAAATACAGAAAATTATCCTTATAAATCCAAATTTTCACATGAAAAGGAAAACGCTTCCCCTGCATATTATGATGTTTTTCTTGAAGATTTTAAAGTGAATGTAAGATTGACTTCCACATTAAGAGCAGGTTTTCATGAATATACTTTTGAAAATAATGATGATAAAAACATACTTTTTGATTTGTCTAAATCAAATAACCGCGTCAGATCTTGGAACATCAATCAAGTTGGTGATTACGAATTGGAAGGTGTTCAAGATATGGGAAGGGACAAAATATATTTTTACGCCATCCTTTCAGAAGCTATTGATACATTGGAAATTGTTGAAAATAAAAGAGACGGTCATGCCATTGCACATTTAAAGTCGGGAAATACGAGTCCTGTAACATTAAAAATAGGGCTATCATTTGTGAGTGTGGCCAACGCTAAAGAAAATCTATACAAAGAAATTGGTGATAGTACTTTTGACGATATTCACGCAAAGGGCGTTGAAGATTGGAAAAAATTATTATCCCGTATTGAAGTTGCAGGTGGTACGGAAAAAGAAAAAGGACTTTTTTATAGTTCGCTGTACAGAGCCTTTTTATGGCCAGCCCTTAGAAGTGACGTGAACGGACAGTTTTCTGACGAAGCAGGAAACACAAGAACTGAACAATTCAATTATTATACCATACCATCATTGTGGGATACCTATCGTAATAAATTGGTATTGTTGGGTATGTTGCAGCCTAAGGTTACGGGCGATGTGATACAATCTTTGGTAGATCGTGGAAATATCACAGGGTTTATGCCAACCTTTTTTCATGGTGATCATGCTGCACCTTTTATAGCTAGCTCTTATTTTAAAGGGATTAAAAACTTCGACATTAATAAAGCGTACGAACTTTTATTGAACAATGCATACAAAGAAGGCGGAACGCGACCTTATATCAAAGAATATATAGAAAAAGGATACATTTCTGAACCTCTAGTGGAGCATCCAAAAGTGGAAACAGTAACCAATGCAGGTGTTTCCAAAACTTTGGAATTTGCGCATGACGATTATGCTTTGGCTCTTTTGGCTAAAGAACTCGGAGATACAGAACATTACACCGATTTGATGAAACGTTCAAAAAATTATAAAAACGTTTTTGACACGAAAACAAACTTTATGCGTGGTAGGTTAGAAGATGGCAATTGGGTAACCCCTTTTGATCCAAAATATCCATATTATGAATATATGTATAGAGAAGCAAATGGTTGGCAAATGTCGTTTTATGCCCCGCATGATATGCCAGGTTTGGTAGATTTATATGGTGGAAATACCGCTTTTGAGCAAAAACTGGATTCATTGTTTACCGTACCTTGGAATCCAAACCATATTGCAAGAAATGTTTCTGGGTTTTTAGGGCAGTATTGCCATGGCAACCAACCTGACCATGAAGCGCCGTTCTCGTATTATTTTGTGGATAAACCAGAAAAATCACAAGAAGTTATAGATAAACTTTTAAAAGAATACCATGGTGTTGGAGAATTCGGATTGGCATTGGCAGGTATGGATGATGCTGGAGAAATGTCCTCATGGTACGTGTTCTCAGCATTAGGCTTGTATCCTTTATCGGTAGCCGATAACGAATATTTGGTAACTATTCCCATTTTTGATGTCATAAAATGGAGGCTCAATAATGGAAAAGAATTACTGATTAAAAATGACGGTATTTCCAGAAAATTGAAAAATATAGAAATCAATGATTCAAAACTTGAAGGGTATTTTACGCCTTATAGTCTTTTTGAAACTGGTGGTACAATAGATATTGAAACAAAATAGCTTATATTTAACAATCAAATCAATCGCAAATGATGTATCGTTTTTTAATTGTTTTTTTACTGACCATTGTGCCATTAACAATCATTGGGCAAACCAATGATTATGCAAGGGAAAATAATATTTATTATGTTTCAGAAGGTACAAATGCAACGGATTATCAAAAGGAACGTTGTTTATTGGATGTGTACTACCCAAAAGCAGATAAAAAAGTCCCCGTGATTATTTGGTTTCATGGAGGTGGTTTAACAGGTGGCAACAGGGAAATACCAGAAAGTCTTAAAAATAAAGGCTACGTGATTGTTGGCGTTGGTTACCGTTTGGGAAATTCAAAGGTAAAAGCAGAAGCCAGTATTTTGGATGCAGCCGCAGCTGTGGCTTGGGTTTTTAAAAACATTCAAAAGTTTAATGGCGATCCAGAGTCCATTTCTGTTTCTGGACATTCTGCTGGGGGCTACTTGGCATTAATGACCGTAATGAATAAAGCTTTGCTAAATGAATATGATATTGATGCTAATAAAGTAGCAGGTTTGGTGCCGTTTAGTGGGCACACAATTACACATTTTACCATTCGTTCAGAAAGAGGCATACCAGGAGAGCAACCCATTATAGACGAATTTGCACCCTTATATTATGTGCGTAAAGATACGCCGCCCATTTTGTTGATTACAGGTGATAGAAAGCTTGAAATGCTTGGCAGGTATGAAGAGAACGCCTATTTTTATAGAATGATGAAAGTGTCTGGTCATGATCCTATTCAAATATATGAGATGGACGGTTACGGACATAATATGGCAGAACCTGCTTTTCCACTATTACTGAATTTTGTGCGTAGCACGATAGCAAACAAATAGATTGATTTTAAATACCCAAAACCAATAATGGTATTGGGTATTTGCAATTTTATTTCTGGATGATTTTTATGCGATGTGATCCCGAAGTTAACTTGATTTCAAAACCATCATCTTCGGGATTTTTAATATTGTTGCTGTCTAAATTAACTGATTTTACTTTAAGGTAGAGCGTTGCTGTACTATTAGGGGGAATGACCACATCATACTCTATAAAATCCTTATTACGCTTCCAATAGGATACAATCTTGCCATAAGGCCCCGTGTGGCTTGCGTTGAAATAATCAAGTCCTTTTACAAAATGTGGTTTTAAGATGGTGTTTTTGAATCCAGGATTATTGGGGTCAGGAAATATACCTCCGATTCCTTTGAATAGCCAAGCTCCAATTTCCCCAAACATGATGTGGTTTCTAGAAATATCAGATTTAGCATCGATGGGCCAATTCTCATAAAGGGTCGTAGCACCATTTTTTATCCACCAACCCCATGACGGGAAAGTTTCTTGAGCAGCGATTTCATAGGCCAAATACTCATAGCCGTTTTCACTCAAAGCATTTAAAACAGTTTTTGTACCAAGAAGACCTACGTTCAAATGCTTGTTATCCTTTATCACTTTTTTGGCAAGATTATCAGCTACTTTTGTTTTCAGATTTTCAGGAACGATTCCCCAATATAAAGGCGCACTTAATTCCGTTTGAAATCCAGAACCATACATGCCTGTTTCTTGATTTAGGTACTTGCTGTTAATGGCATTCTTTATTTTTTGTGCTAAATTGGAATAAGTTGTGTAATCATCTTGCTTGACCAATAGTTTGGCTGTTTTAGCAAGTATGGTAGCATCTACAAAATAATATATGGAAGAGGTAAACGCCTTTGGGGTAACATCTTTTACAGGTACCCAATCGCCCAAGCCCCAGTCCGTAATTCCCGATGGACTGATATCAGTGATGTGATCCACGTATTTTTTTATATTTGGATAATTCATTTCCAAAGCATGCGTGTCACCATAGAATTGATATATCTCCCAAGGAATGATTGCGATGGTACTGGTCCAATCAGGGCCGTTGCCCCAATCATAGCCCCAGCCCCAAGTTGGTATAATGGAAGGTAACACACCGTTTTCTTGTTGTTCGTCCCTATGGTCTGCCAACCATTTTTCATAGACGGTAATGCCATTAAAATTGTAAAAACCGGTTTCTATGGCAATATGGGCATCTCCTGTCCAGCCATTTTTTTCACGTTGTGGGCAATCCGTTGGATACCCAAACAAATTAGATAAGTACGAGGCATTTGTTGCTGCCCATATTTTATTGATGGTTTCATTGGAACTTTCGATGTTTCCTACTTTCGTGACATCGCTATGCATAAATATTCCTGTTAGGCTTTCTTTAGTGAGTTCTATGGGTTGGTCACTGCTAACTTCAACGTATTGAAATCCTTTATAATTGAATTTTGGCATAAACGTTTCCAACCTGTTACCGCTCAGTGTGTAAATATCAGTCTGAAAAGGGTCAGAATCGTCTGTTGGGCGATAATGCACATCTATATTGGATAAGTTTACATTACCTAAACTATCTAATTGTTCTGCATGTGTTAAACGCAGCGTGGTACCTTTTTTTCCTGTCACATTAATTTTAGTGATTCCAGAAATGTTTCTACCTAAATCGAAAATATATTTTGTGTCATTGATTTTACGAATACTAACTGGTGTGATTTCTTCAATATGCCTAATAGGTTTCAAAGCTTGAGAAACGATGTTGTCTGAAGGGGCTTTTACCTCCAATGCATGGTTCCAATCCACATCATTAAAGTCTGGCGTATCCCAGCCTAATTGCTCTTTTCTGGCATCATAATGTTCCGCCGTATAAATGCTATTGAACACTACTGGACTGAGGGACGTTTTCCAACTTTCATCTGTATGTAAAACGGTATTCGTACCATCTTCAAAAGTGATTCTCACATTCAATAAAAACCTAGGTCTATTTCGCCATTTTGCCTTATCAAAATCCCATACAGCTGTTGATTGATGATTGTACCATCCATTTCCCAATAGCACGCCTATTGTTACATTATCTCCTTTAAAGTTGTTGGTCACATCGTAGGTTACGTAAAGATTTCTTTTATCAAATCGTGTATAGATTGGGTCTAAACGATGGTCTCCAATTCTTTGTCCATTGATAGACAATTCATATAGCCCAGCTGCGGTAATGTAGGCAACGGCTTTTTTGATTTTCTTTTGAAAGGAAAAAGTTTTCCTGAAATATGGCGCAGGTTTTACGTGTATGTCATTTTGGTCTGTTATCCACGAGCCTTGCCAGTTTTTTTGCTGCATCATGCCGGTTTCAAAATGCGATACCGTAATGCAGCTTTTTAGGTTTTTATCATCTGTGATTTGTACACCCCAATAGTATTTGGTAAATGGCTCTAATTTTTTTCCATCATATACAACTAAGGATTGGTCGCTATTTTCTTCTACATATTTCCACATAGTGCCATTCCCATTGGAAACTTCAAGGGAATCTGTTCCCACAGATAAATAATAGCCCTTTTGCATGGTGCCATTTCTATCGGATTTTAATTCCCATCTAAATCGAGGCGTTTCGGTATCGATACCTATCGGGATTTCTAAATACTCACAAAGCAAATTTTGAACTATGATTTTTGAATCGTCTTTTTTTAAAGATGTACAGCTTTTAAAAAGAAATAAAAAGGGAATTATTAATATTATTTTGCTTCGAAATACCATTCTATTTTTTCTTTTAATGAATTAATTTTCAATAGTAAAATGATAATTCCCAGAACCTAAAGCAACAATAATTTCAGTAGCTGAAGTTGCTATGATTTTAATATCCTTACTTTTTGATAATTTTGATGTTCCTTCCATTATTTTTTCAATAGCATTGGTTGGAATATGCAATTCGGCGGTTGTATTCACAGGAATGGTAAAATCCATCAAAAACTGATTTTCATTTTTTTTCCAATGTGAGCTAATTTTGCCATAATACGTATCTAAATCTGTTTTTACCATGGTTAACTTTTCGTCCTCAGATTGCTCTTCTTCTTCTTTTGATACCAGTTTATTGGCTACATGAGGTTTTAGAATAATTTTTTTATACCCAACACCATCAGTCTCTGAACTACTGTTAATCCCTCCAAGTGTTTTGTACATCCAATCTCCAATAGCACCATATGCATAATGATTAAATGAATTCATGCTTGTGGTTTGAAAATCGCCGTTTGGCTTTTGACCATCCCAACGTTCCCAAATGGTTGTTGCTCCCTGAGTAACGGGATACAACCAAGAAGGATATGATTTTTGCATGAGTAAAGTGTATGCTAAATCATGGTGGCCAAACCTAGTAAGCACATGACATAAATAAGGTGTGCCTAAAAATCCAGTAGTCAAATGATAATTATAACTTTTAACATTATCAGCTAATCTTTTAGCCGCTTGTGTTCTTAGATTTTCTGGTAACATATCAAAATTAAGCGCTAAAACATAAGCTGTTTGAGAATTTGAAATGAGTCCTCCGTTTGGAGTCATGTACTCATTAATAAAAGCTTCTTTAATATTTTTCAATAATGCTTTATAGGTTATTGCTTCATCTTGCTTACCTAATACTTTTGAAGCATTGATAAGAAGTTGCGTTGAATTTGCATAAAAACATTGCGCAATCAAGTTTTTATCGGTTAAAGCGGCTCTTCCATCATTATCATCATCTGGCCTATAAAACAACCAATCTCCAAAATGCGAGCCTTTATTCCATAAGTAATTATCACTTTGACTACTGATATAATCAACCCATCCCTTCATACTTGTATATTGATTTTCAAGTATTGTTCTATCTCCAAAACTAAGATACATATTCCAAGGAATAATAGTTGCTACATCGGCCCAACCCGCCGAACCAGAATCATGTGGGTTTAATACGTTCGGTATCACATGAGGAACACTTCCATTTTCTAATTGATCGGCTTTTACATCTTTCATCCACTTGGTAAAAAAATTATCTACCTGCATATTAAAAGCTGCCGTATTAAAAAATACTTGAGCATCACCTGTCCATCCCAAACGCTCATCACGTTGAGGGCAATCGGTAGGCACATCTAAAAAATTACCTTTTTGCCCCCATTCAATATTGTGTTGTAATTGATTAATAAGCTGATTAGAGGTTGTAAAATTTCCTGTAGTATTCATATCTGAATAAAGCGCTATTGCAGTAAAATTTTCAGGATTTAATTTTCCTGAAATACCTTTTACACGAACATACCTAAAGCCTTGCCAGCTAAAATGTGGCTCAAATATTTCTTCTACACCTCCTTTTAAAATATAGGTGTTCTCTTGAGCGGCTTCTCGTAAATTGGCCGTGTAAAAATTGCCGTTTTTATCTAATACTTCGGCATGTTTTAAAACAATCGTATCTCCATTGTTTCCTTTAATTTTAACTTGAACAAAGCCTACCAAGTTTTGTCCAAAATCTAACACTTGGTCTCCTTCTGGAGTTGTAATGACTGCAATGGGCTTGAAAGTTTCATGTTTTCGTATGGGTTCATTTATGGTCGCCACCAAATTATTTTTGTCAAAATTTTTAATTGTAACAAGACCCCAATCTGTATCATTATAATTAGGGAGCTTCCATCCCGCTTTTTCTTTTCTAGCATCAATAGTTTCGCCATTATAGATTTCGGAATTCAATATTTTGCCTGTGGCTGTTTTCCAATTTTT
>CAXBNH010000048.1:0-13330 GCA_963976905.1 uncultured Algibacter sp. | reverse complement strand
CCTGAAGGCGAGCTATTGTTATTTGATGGTTTTCTAGAGCCTTTATATGTGCCATTTAAAACTTCAAAAACAGCATCAGCGCCTTTGTTGAGTCCGCTATAATAATCATTGCGCTTAAATTCAGGAATGATAACATTGCGTATCAGTTCGCCAGTAATACCAGCCGTTAATTTATGCTCTACACCATAGCCGGGAGCAATCCAGATTTTTCGGTCATTTCTAGCAAGTAAAATAAACACGCCGTTATCTTCTTTAGCTTGCCCAACACCCCATTTTTGTCCCCATCTGGGAGCGAGTAAGCCAATGTTTTCGCCTTTGGTGGTGCTGATAATCGCTACAACAATTTGTGTTGAGGTGGTGTCAGAATATTTTATGAGTTTTTGTTCTAAAGTGCTTTTTTCTGAAGAAGACAGTAAACCAATGTAATCAAAAACACTGGTTTGGTCTTCTCCTTTTGAAGGTTTTTCAGGAATATCAAATTGGGCAAATGCCACACTAAAAGAGAAAAGCGCGATTAGTAGCGTAGGTATAACTTTTGTTCTTTTGTTAAACTGCGACTTGCATACTGAAAACTGCATACTCAATTTATCCTTTAGAAATGTCATTTGATAATTCATTAATATCGCCATGTTCCCAAGGAAAATAGGTTTCCAATTGTTTGCCCGCTTTTAGAATACCATCTAAAAGCCCTTGTTTAAAGTTGCCGGATTTAAAATGTGATTGAATCACGTTTTTTGTAGCATCCCAAAAATCTTTAGGCACGACGTCGTTTATGCCTTTATCGCCATAAATAACAAAAGTTTTATCTTCAACGGCCACATAGATCAATACGCCATTTTGCTGTTTGGTGTTGCCCATTTTCAAATCATGGAACACTTCTAGAGCACGGTTGAAAGCATCAGTTTTAGATGTTTTTTCAATATGGACGCGGATTTCCCCAGAGGTGTTTTTCTCGGCAATCCTTATGGCTTCTATGAGTTCCTGTTCTTCTTCCGCAGAAAGGAAGTCTTCTATTTTAGACATGCTTTTTTTAGTTGAAATCGAATTCTACATTTACAGGTTTATCGGCACCTGCTTCAGAATCAAAATAAGGTTTGTCATCAAAATTCAAAATGCCCGACAATATGGAGTTAGGGAATTTCTTAACGTGTACGTTATATGGTTTTATGGCTTCATTGTAACGTGTTCTAGCGGTTTGAATCGTGTTTTCTGTGCTGGTCAGCTCATCTTGCAATTTCAAAAAGTTTTGATTGGCTTTTAGGTCAGGATAGCGTTCTACGGTTACCAATAAACTTTTTAAAGCACCGCTTAATCCACCTTGTACTTGGTTGTATTGTGCCAATTGCTCTGGCGTTACATTAGCTGGGTCAATGGAAATAGAAGTCGCTTTGGCACGGGCATTAATAACAGCTTCCAGCGTGCTTTTTTCAAAATCGGCAGCACCTTTTACGGTGTTTACCAAATTTCCGATAAGATCATTTCTGCGTTGGTAAGACGTTTGTACATTTCCCCAAGCTTCGCCCACGTTTTCATTTAAGTTAACAGCTGTATTGTTAAATCCTTTTCCCCAAGAATATAAGCCTATTACAAGTATTCCAATGATAATTAATGGTAGCCATTTTTTCATGATGTATAGTGTTTAATGTGTTAGTTGTATTTATTTCAAAAATGTTACAGTTGATCTTTTATTTTAATCAGTTGGTTTTTAATATCTTCTAATTTGCTGATAATGTCAAAATTAGAAAGGGTTTCTTTTTTATCTTCCTTTAAATGGATTTTTGCGCCTTCCAAAGTAAACCCACGTTCTTTTACCAAATGGTAAATAAGCTTTAGGTTTTTGATGTCTTCGGGTGTAAACTTCCTGTTGCCCTTGGCGTTCTTTTTGGGTTTGAGAGCATCAAACTCTTTTTCCCAAAACCGAATGAGTGATGTGTTGACACCAAACGCTTTGGCCACTTCGCCAATACCGTAATATCTTTTTTCTGGGAGTTCTATATGCATTAATCGAGGGATTGGTTTTCTAAAGAAGCGTGTTCCAGTAATTCATTAAACTCTTCGGCCGTTAAACTACCGTAATAAAAATTGATAGGGTTAATACGGTCGCCATCTTTAAAGATTTCATAATGGCAATGTGGTGCTTCAGAGCGCCCTGTACTGCCCACAAAACCGATGAGGTCACCGCGGTGTACTTTCTGGTTTTTCTTAACATTGTATTTAAACAAATGTGCATATAAACTTTCATAGCCGTAACCATGATCTATCCTAATGTGGTTGCCATAGCCTGTAGCTCTATTGTCTGCCCTGACAACTACACCGTCTCCGGTAGCATAAATGGGCGTACCTCTAGGTGCTGAAAAATCCATGCCCCAATGCATTTTCCTAACTTTGGTAAACGGGTCTGATCGCATACCAAAACCAGATGCCATGCGTTTTAAATCTTCATTCCTAACGGGTTGAATGGCGGGAATAGCAGCTAAAAGCTTTTCTTTCTCCTCGGCTAGTTTGGCTATTTCATCAAGTGATCTGGATTGTACTACAATCTGTTTTTGAAGCACATCCAAACGTTTATTGCTTTCAATTATTAATTTTGAATTATCAAAACCTTCTAGCTCTTTATATCTATTGATACCACCAAAACCTGCGGTTCTTTGTTCTTCGGGAATGGGGTTGGCCTCAAAATAAACACGGTAAATATTATTGTCCCTATCAGCAATATTGGCCAGGACTGTTTCGGTATGTGCCATTTTTTTGTTGAGCAGCTCATATTGCAATTGCATGTTTTGCAACTCTCTTTTTAAGGCTTTTGTTTTAGGCGATTCCACATATTGTCCCGCTATAAAAACAAACATAAACCCAAAAAGCGAAGCAGCGAGCAAAAACATAAAGGCATACTTAAACGTGGTTCTTTTTTTGCGTTCTATTTTTCTATAAGAAAGCGATTCAGAATCGTAATAATATTTTACCTTATTCATTCCTTAAATTATACTATTTTTGCATTCGATTTAAGACGATAATCGTCAGTTTTTATAAGCAAACGAACAAACCTACAAAATATTTTCATTGTAAATTTAGTAAAACTAAATGATACTATTTTAAAAGAAGGGTTTTCAGTTTAAAATTATAAAGTGTTTATAAAAATAAATGTGTTAGAACAAGATTTTTATTAAGTAGATGAAATCACAGGATATTAGATTGCAATTTTTAAAGTTTTTTGAAGATAAAAAGCACAGCATTGTGCCTTCTGCGCCTATGGTGCTAAAGGATGACCCCACGTTGATGTTTGTAAACTCGGGCATGGCTCCATTCAAGGAATATTTTTTGGGAAATGCCCAACCAAAAAACAGCCGTTTGGTAGATAGCCAAAAGTGCTTGCGCGTGTCAGGGAAACATAACGATTTAGAGGAGGTAGGTTATGATACCTACCACCATACCTTGTTTGAAATGTTGGGGAATTGGAGTTTTGGCGATTATTTTAAGAAAGAAGCCATCGCTTGGGCTTGGGAATTGCTGACCGAGGTTTTCAAGATTGATAAAGATATTCTGTACGTAACCGTTTTTGAAGGTAGTGAGGAAGATAAACTTCCAATGGATACTGAGGCTTATGATTTATGGAAACAGTTTATTTCTGAAGACCGTATTTTAACGGGCAATAGAAAAGATAATTTTTGGGAAATGGGCGATCAAGGGCCTTGTGGGCCTTGTAGTGAGATTCATGTGGATATTCGTTCTGAAGAAGAAAAAGCAAAAATTTCAGGAAAAGATTTGGTCAATCAAGACCATCCGCAAGTCGTGGAAATCTGGAATTTGGTATTCATGCAATACAACCGAAAAGCCAATGGCAGTTTGGAGGTTTTACCGGCCAAGCATATTGATACCGGTATGGGTTTTGAACGTTTGTGCATGGTATTGCAAAATGTGCAATCCAATTATGATACTGATGTTTTTACACCAATAATAAGAGAAATAGAAGCCATTACCGATAAAAAATATGGCAAAAATGAAAAAGTAGATGTTGCCATCCGTGTCATTGCAGATCACGTTCGTGCCGTAGCATTTTCAATAGCCGATGGGCAGTTGCCAAGCAATACGGGCGCGGGTTATGTTATCCGCCGTATTTTACGTCGTGCCGTGCGTTACGGGTTCACGTTTTTAGATAAAAAAGAACCTTTCATTTACCGTTTGGTGGATGTTTTGAGCAAAAAAATGGGCGAGGCTTTTCCCGAATTGAAATCTCAAAAAACGCTGGTTGAAAATGTAATTAAAGAGGAAGAACAATCGTTTTTAAGAACCTTGGATCAAGGTTTGGTATTGCTCAATAGAATTGTTGAAGAAACAAAAGGAGATACGGTTTCAGGCGAAAAGGCTTTTGAATTGTATGATACTTATGGATTTCCTATTGATTTAACGGCTTTGATCCTTTCAGAAAAAGGCTTGAAATTGGATGAAAAAGGCTTTAATGAAGAGCTTCAAAAACAAAAAAACCGCTCGCGGGCCGCTAGTGAAATGAGTACCGATGATTGGACCATTTTAAAAGAAGATGCCGAAGAAGAATTTGTAGGTTATGATACGCTTGAAGCGCAAGTGAAACTGACCCGATACAGAAAAGTAACCTCTAAAAAAGATGGCGAAATGTATCAGTTGGTGTTTAATTTAACGCCCTTTTATGCTGAAGGCGGAGGCCAAGTAGGCGATAAAGGTTATTTGGAAGATACGCACGGCGATGTGGTTTATATTTTAGATACCAAAAAGGAAAATAATGTGATCATCCATTTTGCTAAAAACCTACCGAACCATTTAAACGAATCGTTTAAGGCGGCTGTTAGTAAAGAGCATCGAGATTTATCGGCCAGTAACCATACGGCAACCCATTTGTTGCACCAAGCGTTGCGTACTATTTTAGGAGCACATGTGGAACAAAAAGGGTCACTAGTAAAACCAGAATCTTTGCGTTTTGATTTTTCGCATTTTGCAAAAGTAACACCAGAGCAAATAATTGAAATTGAAGACTTTGTAAATGCAAGAATAGAAGGCAAATTAGCGTTGCAGGAAAACAGAAATGTACCCATGGAAAAAGCCATTGCTGATGGCGCCATGGCATTGTTTGGCGAAAAATACGGTGATACGGTGCGTTCCATCCGTTTTGGGCATTCTATTGAATTGTGTGGCGGTATCCACGTGAAAAACACGGCTGATATTTGGCATTTTAAAATTCTTTCAGAAGGTGCTGTTGCTGCGGGAATTCGTAGAATTGAAGCGATTACAAACAATGCGGTTAAAGATTTTTATTTTGAAAATAACCAAGCTTATTTTGAAATGAAAGACATGCTGAACAATGCGCAAGAACCTGTAAAAGCACTTCAGAATTTGCAAGATGAAAACAACAGTTTAAAAAAGCAAATAGAATCTTTGCTAAAAGATAAAGCCAAAAATATAAAAGGAGAACTTAAAAATGAGCTTACTGAAATTAGCGGGATTCAGTTTTTGGCAAAGAAACTGGATTTAGATGCGTCGGGCATTAAAGATGTGGCATTTGAATTGGGCCAACAATACGATAATCTGTTTTTATTGTTTGCTGCTGAAAGTGATGGTAAAGCACTCTTATCTTGTTATATTTCCAAAGAATTGGTGGCAAATAGAAACTTAAATGCTGGACAAGTTGTGCGTGAACTTGGTAAATATATTCAAGGCGGCGGTGGCGGACAACCATTTTTTGCAACAGCTGGCGGGAAGAACCCGAATGGGATTGTGGAGGCTTTAAATGAAGCAAAAAAATATATTGAGTAAACTTGTTATTCCTGTTTAGGCAAGAATCCACTATGAATCTACAGACCCAAATTCCATTAAAAAAACAGTCTAAAAATTTAATAGACCATAATTCTAATGTTCTATTATTGGGTTCTTGTTTTTCAGAGAATATTGGCAAAAAATTGGAGTATTTCAAGTTTCAGAATTTACAGAATCCTTTTGGTATTTTATTTCATCCAATGGCCATTGAAACGCTGATTTCAAATGCTGTAAACAAAAAGGTGTATTCAGAAAAAGATATTTTTTTTCATAACGAGCAATGGCATTGTTTTGACGCACACTCAAGATTGAGTAACTCTTCAAAAGAAGATTTATTACATCATTTAAATACTTTCATCAACTTAATGAATCAGCAAATCCAAGATTCAACGCATGTCATAATCACTTTGGGAACGGCTTGGGTATATCGTTTTATAGAAACTAAAAGTGTAGTTGCCAATTGCCATAAAGTGCCCCAAAAACAATTTAAAAAAGAGTTATTGCCAGTTGAAGCCATATCGAATTCATTGAAAAACATAATTGATTTAATAGGAAGCATAAACAAAAATGCATCGGTTATTTTTACAGTTTCGCCAGTACGCCACATCAAAGATGGCTTTATTGAAAACACACTCAGTAAATCACATTTAATTACAGCCATCCATGATTTCTTAAATCAAAAATCTTCAATCGTCAATCGTCAATCCTTTTGGTTTCCTTCCTATGAAATTATGATGGATGAACTTCGTGATTATCGTTTCTATGCTGAAGATATGGTTCATCCCAATCAAACGGCCATAAATTATATTTGGGAAAAATTCAAAAGTGTTTGGATTTCAGAAGAAGCCTTCAAAATTATGGAAGAGGTTGATGCGGTTCAAAAAGGACTTCGGCATAAACCATTCAATCCAAATTCTGAAGCACATTTAGAGTTTCTTCGGAGTTTAGATTCTAAAAAGACGCAACTTCAATCTCAATTTTTCCACATCAAGTTTTAAAGCGAATCGTTTTTCGTAAATCGTCATTCTACAATCGTTGTTGAATATACGTCATTCTGCGTATTGATTCAAGCCTGTCATTGTTGCAGTTTTGTAATGCTATTAATTATAAAACAATTTAACAATGAAAAAATTAAACCTATTTCTACTCTTTATTGCAACAATGTCATTAGTAACGTTCTCATCCTGCTCTAGTAGCGATGATGACGGTGATGGTGGCGATGCGCCTTCAGGATTGTTAACAGCTAATGTTGCAGGTAAATCATTCAAATCTTTTGAGCAGGCATCTTCTGCTACTGTATCTAATTCGGGGTCTACTAAAACCTTGATAATCATTGCCACTAATGCTGATGGCAATGCTTTTTCAATGACCGTATTTGGCTATGAAGGCGCAAATAAAACGTATGATTTTACAGGTGCTACGCTTGGGGTTGCCAATGTGGCCTCTTATTCTGAAACAGAAGTTAATTTAAGCAACCCCATGGCTTCCACAACAGAACTATGGCAAGCGCCATACAATGATACTAAAGTGGGCAGCATCTCAATTAGTGAAGAAACGGACACCAAGGTTATTGGGACTTTTGAATTTAAAGGTAAAAACGTAAATGGCGACGGTTCTGTAAAAGACATAAAAGGGTCTTTCAATCTTAAAAAGCAAAATTATTAAATCTAATAAAAAGGGTATTGTGTCACATTAAACCGGGACATGATGCCCAAAATTGTATAACCATAAACAAAAATCAACAATGAGAAAATCAAACACATTTGTATTGCTGTTAGTAGTGATTCTGGCAGTAAATGTAACGAACGCCCAAAAGGCAGAAGCACCGGATACCACGTATGATTTGGGGTCGAATATCAATGAAATGACATTAACGGTTGGAGGCATATTGGTTGCAGCTACCAATGATGGTTTAGTAGGGATAGACCCTAAACAAAGTACACCTGTTTTCACGTTCAACAATTTTGGGAAATTAAGCCCTGAGGAAACCGAATTCATACCAGCATCGCCATACATTGTAGTCTCACAAGGTGTGGGGTCTAAATTTGCTGGCATTGCAAAAACCAAACGTGCCGTTATCAATTATATTAATGGTAACGTTATTTTCAATTCAGAAACTGATAATTGGAACCAAATTTACACCTGTAATGTAGTATTGCCACAAAATAAATTGATTGTGAGCGGCATCCAAAAAGAAGGCGATAAATTTGAAAAAATGACGCCCAAAGTAGCTGTATACGATTTGGCTAGCCAAAAGCTCGATTACAGTTTCTTTTTAGATAAACCAGGACGGGTGGGATTAGCCAAAGATTTTAGCGTAACAGGCGTACCGCTATTGTTAAAAGAGTTTTTAATCATACCAACAGCACAAGGCTTGGTGGCAAAATCGCATAAAGGGGACGATTTATGGGAAACCAAAATTAAAGGGGTCAATTGGATGGTTGCCGATAAAACCGAAAAAGAAATTTATGGTTTTGAAACCACTACCAATGGAAAAAATACACGCATCCATAAAATAGGGAGTAACGGCGCAGAACTTTGGAAGGACGATAGAAAAGTACAAGGAAATGTTTCAAATTTCCAAATTTTACCGCAAGGCTTGGCGGTGGTAAGCGATAAAAGTTCAGGAGGAAGCAATAGTGTGTTTGCTGCAAGCGATGAGTCTGAGATTGCTTTTCTAAGCGCATCAACTGGCGAGGATTTATGGGAGAAAGCCCCAAAAACAAAAGGTTGGGTGCAACATTTTTTTGTACAAGATGATGGTATTCTATTCGGAATCCAACAAGGTGGTATCAATAAAATTTCATTTGATGGACAGACCTTGTTTAAAAAACCATTAAAAACAGGCGAAAATATTATGGTCATGGCAGAATCGCCTCAAGGCTTAATCTATATAACTAGTGAAGACGCCAATATTGTAAATTTAAAAACAGGTGACCAAGTATGGAGCAAGCCATTGAAATACAAAAAGGCAACTTCTGTAGCATCTACTTTTGATAAAGCCAATAACCGCTATTTAATTGCTGCAGATGGTGAAATTAAAGCCATAGATGCCAATTCAGGAGATGTTAGCGATTTTTCAAAATGCAATTTTGATGAAAAAGAAGAACCGAACATGATGCAGATAAGAGATGGTGGCGTGTTTTTGTCTTCTGATCAAAACATGACTTTAGTAGATTTTAGTGGTAAAGAAAATTACCATGCATACTATAAATCCCCAGGAAGAAGTACATTTGGTAAAATTGTAGGAGGTGCTTTGGCAGTAGCATCAACAGCTATGGCAGTTGGTATGAGTGCAAGGGCAGGGGCAAACCGAACAGGCTATGGCAGTATGAACGATTTGGGCAGCTATAATGATTATGGTAAAGAGGCCAAAAGAGCGGCAGATATGTTTTCGAGCATTGCCAGTGCTTCTTTTGATTATTTGGCAACACGCTTTAAATCAACAGCAGCTACCGAGAATGCCCAATTTATTTTAACAAGTCTAGATGGCGGTACAGGTCTGGTAAAAATAAATAAAGACACAGGTAATATGGATAAAGAAATTGTTTTAAAAGATAAAAAGCCAGAGTATGAAGTAGATGAATTGGGAGGGTTTTTATTTTATAAAGCAAACGATAAAACCATCTATGCGTACAACTTACAAAAATAAATCTTGTTGTTGAGATTTGTTTGATTGGGCGCGATAATCCAATTATTGCGCTTAATCTTTTTAAATAACGGTTCGTCGAAAATTTGGTTTATGTAAAGCATTTTTATATAAATTTAGTATGCTATTAATCAGTTCACATAAAAAACATCAATTGTACTATCTGTAAAAGAAGGCGGTTGGTGTTTTTTTTTTACAATAAACTTAGGTTGTTTTATTAATATCAATAATTTGCACTATGGGTATTCAATTGGTTTTTAGTGTGTTAATCTATTTTTTAATAATTGTTTTAAGTGTTCTTATGATTAAAATATGGTACGATACTTTGTTTTTAAATGAAACAGTAGAAAAGCGTTGTTTGCATTTAAAAGCAGATATTAAAGAGAAAACAGAAAAGCATAGAATTTATACAGAACACCTTTTATTGGCTGATGAATTGCACAAGTCTATTTTCAACCGCTTGTTCCAAATAACCAAAGAACTTATTTTAATGCAAAAACTTATATATGGAAAGCGTTTTTAATTACATATCCTTATGGGTTCCATTAATTGAACATTTATGAAAAAGTTGTTTGCCTTTATTTTCTTGCTTTCTTTTTTTTGTAATCAGGCACAAACAAACAAACGGCTGGATAGTTTAAAAATCATCCTCAAAAATCAATCTAAACGGCAACAGTTTAGCACGCTCATCGCTATTTCAAATATTTATGCCGGTATTGATCTGGATAGTTCAAAAATTTATGCCAATAAAGCCTTCGTGCTTTCAGAAATTATAGGCAACGATTCCTTAAAAATAAAAGCACTTATTTTTTTGGGAAATACCAGTTGGGAGCGCGGTAATTATGCCGAATCTATTGAAAATTTCAACAAATCTTTAACAATTAGCAATAAAATCAAGAATACCGAAACCATTGCAGATGCATACAATGGCTTAGGGATTGCCTACAGCAAATTAGGAAAGCTAAACACGTCTATCTCCTATTATTTTAAAACGTTAAAAATTTATGAAACATTAAGTGATAGTTCTGGAATGGGAG
Organism: uncultured Algibacter sp.; assembly: GCA_963976905.1. GTDB lineage: Bacteria > Bacteroidota > Bacteroidia > Flavobacteriales > Flavobacteriaceae > Pseudalgibacter. The sequence goes on along the minus strand of CAXBNH010000048.1, from coordinate 2,860 downwards.
CGGTTTATTTGAATATTGCTTGGGATTATAGGAAACTGAAAGCCTATCAAAAATCTGTTGATTATAATAACAAATCGTTGCAGATTTATTCTAATCTAAAGGATTCCTTGCACATGGCAATGGTAAACAATAACATAGCAGGGAGTTTTAATGAATTGGGACATTATCAAAAATCATTGGATTTTTCCAATAAATCCAAATTATATCTTGAAAAGCTCAAATACGAGAGATATACGGCATACCCTTTGACCAATATAGCCATATCAAATGACAGTTTGCACCGTTATGTAGAGGCAAAAAAGAATTATCTAAAAGCAATTGAGCTCCATACTTTAAATAAAGAACCTTACGAATTGGCTTTTCTAAACAATGCTTTGGCAAACTTAAATTATAACCTTAAAGATTATAATAATGCAGCCTTGATAGGAAAAGAAGCCATTCGTTTTGCGGAAGAGGTTGATGCGATAGAATTTATGGCATCCGCATCGAAAACATTGGCAAAAACGTATGAAAAACTCAATCGGTTTAACGAATCGAATAGCTATTTAAAGCATTATATTACCTATAACGATAGCATTTTAAACAGCGAAAAAATAAAGATAATCACAGAAATAGAAACCAAATACGAAACCGAAAAAAAGGAAAAAGAAATCCTGGCCCAACGCGCCAATATTGCGGAAAAAGAATTGCATATCAACCAGAAAAACACGCAACTTATTGGGTTGGTTGTTTTAGCTATTGTACTGTCTTTGTTGGGTTATTTGCTTTACAATCAGCAAAAACTAAAAAACCACCAACTTAAAAAGGAAAGCGAATTAAAAGAAGCCTTGATAAAAATAGAAAGCCAAAACAAATTGCAGGAACAGCGTTTGACCATTTCTAGGGATTTGCACGATAACATAGGTGCACAATTGACCTTTATAATTTCATCCATTGAAAACCTGCAATACGGATTTCAAATTACAAACGAAAAATTAAAAAGCAAATTAACAGGCATCAGCACATTTACAAAAGAGACCATTTATGAACTTCGGGATACCATTTGGGCGATGAACAAAAGCGCTATTTCCTTGGAAGATTTACAGGTCAGGATTTCAAATTTTATTGATAAAGCCAATACTATTTCAACCAAAACAGTTTTTGAGTTTAAGATAGAGCCAAGCATTTCAAATACATTACAATTTACTTCTGTTGAAGGTATGAATATTTTCAGAATCGTACAGGAAGCCGTGAATAACGCCATAAAATATGCCGATGCTATCCATATTAGTGTGAGTGCAAAAAACGAAAATAACAACATCCAATTTTCTATTACAGATAACGGAATCGGTTTTAACGAAGAAAATAGTACTATAGGAAACGGATTGAACAATATGAAAAAACGGGCGCATGATATTGGCGCGGAACTTTCAATACATACAAAAGAAACAATTGGTACGACAGTTTTGTTACGTTTATAACTGGCTAAAAAAGATTTATTTATGATTAAAAAGCAGCTTGTTTTTTGTACACTTTTGTTTTCGGTGTTTGCTTTATCTGCTCAAGATTTTAACAAGAAACTTGATAGCTTAAAAACCGTTTTTAAAAACTCGAATAATCCTGAAATACGTATAAATGCTTCCATTGAATTGGGTAAAATATACAACCGCTCCCATGTGGATTCTGCTTTTATCTATTTTAAAAAAGCCATGGCTTTATCAGAAAATGAAAACCTGATAGCTAAAAAAGTGCAATCTTATAGCAGTATTGCGGCATCCTACATCATCAAAGGAACATTCGATTCGGCACATTATTATTTTGATAAATCAGAAAAATTACTCAATCAAGTTACAGATTATAAAATCACAACCTCGTTTTATGGAGATAAGGGCATATTGTATTATTATGAAGGCGATATAATGGCGGCTGCCAACAATTTCAAAACGGCTTTGCAGATTTCAAAAGAAAATAAAGATACGCCCAATATAATAAAATTCAGTAACAATACGGCTTTAGCATACACGCAATTGGGCGAAAACAATGAGGCTATCGATATTTATTACGATGCTTTAAAATTAGCAGAAAAAGAGGCCGATACAGACCAAATAGGCAAATTGCTCAACAATATTGGGTTGGTTTATGAAAACATGAACCAATATGATGAAGCACTTAAATTTTATGAAAAAGCGTTTGAGATCAAGAAAAAATCTGCCACCCAAATAGATGTTGCCAATGCATATTACAATCTGGCAAATATGCAACTTAAAATAGGGGAAAGCAATAAAGATGCGAAATTGATTGCCAAAGCGACTTATAATTTTAATCAAACGCTCAAAATTTCCAATGAAAATGAATACGGAAATGGCAAATTATACGGACTTGAAGGCTTGGGACAAATAGCCATTAACGAAAAGAAATACGAAGAGGCCAAAACCATTTATACCAAAATGGATAGCCTCTCCCGAATATTGAAAAACAACCCAATTATTGGGGTTTCAAATTTGAAATTGGGCATCATCGCTTTAGAAGAAGCCCATTATAATGTCGCAAAAACGAAATTATTTGTAGCAAACGAAATCATTGAAACATCAGGTGTTCAAAAAGACAAAGCGCAGTTGTATGGGGCTTTAAATCGGTATTATATAAAAATGTCCAATTTTAAAGAAGCACATCATTATTTGGAACTTCAAAAGAACATTGAAGATGCATTGTCATCCAAAAGCCTTCAAGATAAAATTTCAAATTATGAAATAAAATACCAAACCGAAAAAAAGGAAAAGGAAATCCTTTCGCAACGCGCCAATATTGCGGAAAAGGAATTGCACATCACTCAAAAGAATACACAACTTATTGGGTTGGTTGTTTTAGTAATTGTATTGTC
>CAXBNH010000047.1:0-13481 GCA_963976905.1 uncultured Algibacter sp. | reverse complement strand
TCTTGACAACCAGTTCTCGTGTGGCTTCACTAATTTTTGGATTGTTATTTAAAGCTCTAGAAACTGTTGCAGCAGTGATATCGAGTTTTTTTGCGATATCGTAAATGGTTGTTTTTTTTGCCATAATTAGTAAAAATGCTAGTAAAGTATTATAATTTGGTAAAAATACATATTTTGTGTATTATTTTTTTGATTTATTAATCAGAATTATTTAATATTGTGCAATCGATTACATAAATGTATAAAATATATTTTATAAAACTTCAGTTGAAATGAATAAATTAAAAGAAATATTAAAAATTTTACTATTGTCTATTACCATATTAAGTTGTAGCAGCGATGGGGATGTTGATGAATCGACAAAAAATATATTAGTAGAAGTTATTGCCATAAACGGCAACAATATTGAAGATGGTACAAAAACACAGCTTACCGCGGTTATTGTGCCCACGAACGTAACAAACCGAGCTGTCTCATGGCATGTTTCAGATGAAACGGTAGCGACTATCTCAAATTCCGGGCTTTTAATAGCGCTTAAAAATGGTTCGGTAAAGGTAACGGTTACAGCGCAGGATGAATCAGGGGTTACCGTCGAGAAAACTATTTCAATTTCAGGTGTTACAGGGCCGCCTGTATTTGTTAATAGTATAGCTATTGTGGGAACAGATATTACAGATGGTAATCCACAACAATTATCGGTTCAGATTTTACCAGAAAATGCGAAGAATAAAACGGTAACTTGGGCGGTTTCAAACACAGCCATTGCAGAAATAGATGCTCAAGGTTTGCTTACACCAAAATCTAATGGTGTTATAACGGTTACAGCAACAGCAACAGACGGTAGTGGAAAAACGGGACAATTGGAAATCAATATATCTGGTGCAACGCCAGTTTATGCTACAGATTTAAAAGCAGAAAATATGCTTTTGTGGCAACGTAATAATGGGGGATGGCCCAAAGAGCCTTACAATGATTTTTCTGGGTATAATCGTGAGCAAACAGAAGGCGAAAAAACAACGGCCTTAAACACAAAAAATAATACAGATACCACGATTGATAATGAACACACCACAGGCGAACTCAGGCATTTGTTAGGTGCTTATAAAACGACCAAAAATCCAGCGTATTTGGCAGCGGCTATCAAAGCCATTGACTATTTATTTGAAGCACAATATGTTAATGGTGGATGGCCACAATACTACCCAGACAAAAGCGGGTACAGGCATCAAATAACGTTTAACGACAATGCCATGGTCAATGTTATGGATTTGATGTGGGATATTTCTAAAGGTAAAAACAATACGGATGTACTAGATGCCATCTATAAAGATAAAGCTGTTGTGGCTTTTGATAAAGGGATTGATGTGATATTGCAAACCCAGATTACCATTAATGGTGAAAAAACAGCGTGGTGCGCACAACATGATGAAGTCACCTTATTGCCAGCATTGGCAAGGTCTTATGAATTACCATCTGTAAGCGGTTCTGAGTCTGTGGGCATCGTTAGGACACTTATGTTGGTTGAGCAGCCTTCTGCACAAATAATACAAGCCGTTAAAGATGCTGTTGCTTGGTTTGAAGCGGTCAAAGTAGTGGGGTTTGCTACACAAAATACAGGAAGTGATGTTGTTGTGGTTTCCTCTCCAGGCAATATCATTTGGGCACGTTTTTATGATTTAGATACCAATCTTCCATTTTTCTGCGGAAGAGATGGTGTCAAGAAAAATACTTTGGCCGAAATAGAACTTGAAAGAAGAACAGGTTATGCTTGGTATGGTAACTGGCCTAAAAATTTAATTGGTTCGGAATTTACCTCTTGGAAATCTAAAAACGGTATTTGATCAATAGTTTAAAGTTGATGAAGATAATGTCTGAAAAGTGATTTGTATTTGTCAAACTGAGTGTAGTCGAAGTTTTAATATTCTGTAAATCATAGCATTTCGACTGCGCTCAATGTGACCTTTAAACTGAAAATACACTTTTCGGACAATTTCTTTTCAGTTTTCGGTTTTCAAAACCTTATCCAAAAAAGCAACAGTGTAATCAAGCGTTGTTTCAAACCAAGGATGCATCAGCCAAAAAGCATGTGGGCTATCAGAAATGGTATGTATTTCATTATAAATATTGTGTTTGTTTAAAATAGAAACCATAGCATCTCGGCCAGCATGAAATCGAGCTTGTGAGCTATTAATAAATAGGGTAGGAGGCGTATGTGCGTCTACATATTCAAGAGGTGATGCTTCTTTCCAGTTTTTGAAATTTTCTTCTTTTGAACCATTGAGCCAAACATCGGCCATAGAAACTTTTCCACTTTTAGCTTCTGCCGAAGCTTCAGGATGGATAAAGGATACAATTCCATCAAGATTTACAATGGCTTGAACGTAATCTGGAATTTTGGAATCGGGTTCGTAAAGCGGCGAATTAGGAGTCACACCAATAAGTGTTGCCAATTGCGCGCCAGCCGAAGCTCCTAAAACAGCAATTTTATCAGGATTGATAGGATACTTTTTAGCATTTTTTCGAATCCAAACAATGGCGTCTTTTAAATCGATAACCCCTGCGGGATAAGGGGCTTCCAACCCTAACCTGTACGAAACTGTGATGGCTACATAACCGTTTAAAGCTAAATGTTGCGCCATAACACGTTGGTTTTCTTTGCTGCCAGTAAGCCAACCACCACCATGAATTAGCAGTACCGCTGGATGGCTTTTTTCAGAAGCATCCTTTGGTAAATAGATGTCCGCTCTTAATTTGCTGTTATCTATTTTTTTGTAGCATACGTTTTCTTTGGCTTTAATCTCATTAGAAACTAGAGGGATAATGGGCGTGATAAAAGGATACTTTTTTTTAAGTTTTTGAAAGGTGGTTTCAATAGTATAAGGGCCGAATCCAGTCTGTTTTTCTTGTGTATAAGCTTTGTTGCCCACAAAAAGGATTGATATAAAAAAGACTGTTTTTTGAAACCGTTTCATTTTCAATGCATTATTTTTATAAGACGTTTATTTTGTGACTTTAAAATATTCAATATCCGCATAACCACCCCGTTTAGCAGCTTGTTTACTAATACAGAATAAGCCAACTTTAGCCCCTATCCATTTACCTTCTTTAGCTTTAAAAGGCTGTCCTATTTTTTTAAATGTCTTGCCATTTTTTGAATATAAAAATTGACACATAGCATGAGGTGCTGAGACAGCCACCTTAAAAAATGCTGAATTTGATTTCAGTTTTTTTTCTTCATTAATCGTTTCTTTGCTACCGTTTATAGCATCAATAGCCTGGGTCTGTTTTATAAAATAGCCATTTTCATTGTGCGAAATGCTTAACGTGGCATAATCCATTCCCATAATAATAAGTCCGGCAGTTTTACCGCTTACAGCATCTTCAGGATACAAAGTGATTTTAATAGAAGCTGAAAAAGATGGTGCGGGAAATTTTTGCAATAATAAGTTGGGTGCCATCCAAAGATTTTCGGAGTCTTCAACAGATTTAATAGAAAACAATCTCAAGTAATCATTTCCGGGCAATTTAGCGTGCCAAATAACGTTTGGATTTGCGTTCCATTGCCATTGAAGCCCGATATTAAAACCATTAAAATTATCTGATTCCACAGGTGTTTCAATAGGGTATGTTTTTCCAACGTTTGGTTTTTTGTGGTACATAACGGGTTCGCCAATACCATTGCCATCAAAATCTTTTCCCATAACTGGCCAATCGTTTTCCCAAGTCATGGGCTGAAGATGCACAAGGCGGCCGTAAGCACCCACATCTTGAAAATGAAAGAACCAAGATTTACCATTTGGAGTTTCTACCCAAGCCCCTTGATGCGGGCCGTTGATTTTTGTACTGCCTTGTTCCAAAACGACTTTTCTTTCATAAGGGCCATAAATGTTTTCAGATTTTAAAACTAATTGCCAACCCGTTGAAACACCGCCTGCAGGAGCAAAAATGTAATAATAGCCGTTCCGTTTATAAAATTTTGATCCTTCAACGGTGTCGTCTGTATCATGCCCATCATAAACATGAATGCCCGCATCGATAACTTTAGTGCCTTCAGCGTTCATTTTGTTTACTGTTAATAGGCTTTTTACGCCAGCACGACTTCCTGCGTAAGCATGTACTAAATACACATCGCCATTATCATCGAAAAAAGGAGAAGGATCTATTAAGCCTTTTCCTTCCATAACCAAAATAGGTGCATCCCATTTGCCATAAGGATCTTTGGTTTTTACCATGTAAATTCCAAAATCAGGGTCGCCCCAATAAATATAAATTTCATTGTTGTGATAGCGAATACTGGGCGCCCAAACCCCATTGCCATGTTGCGGTGTATTAAATGTTTCAATGGGGACTTGAAGCGGTAATGCATGATTTATTAATTTCCAGTTTACCATATCTCTTGCATGTAATATTGGCAAACCTGGAGCCGCATTGAAACTTGAGGCGGTCATATAATAATCGTCGCCAACCCTTACCACATCAGGATCTGAATAATCTGAATAAATAATAGGATTTTTGTAAGTACCGTCGCCATTATCTGCAACCCAAACTTCAGACACATAAGGCTTATTTGTTTGTGGAAAGAGTAGGGTAGTGCTTAAAATGAAAAAGAATATGGAATAACGTTTCATTGCTTGTTGTTTTTATAAGATGAAACATTCATAACTAAAAGTAGCATGGAACAACTCATTGTCACGAATGTTTTTTGATATAAAAAGTAGCTTATTATTTGTTCAATTCAAGGCTAGCCATAATGAATGGTCCCGTGCCTTTTGGATCATTGGAACGGATGATTTCATTTACATAATACTCAAATGAACCATCTCTGTAAGGGTCCCCGCCTAAACCTGCAACGCCACAAACTTGATTGAGGTTTACTACACCATTATCTTCAACCGTTATTAAATTTTCAATCATGCCCGCATAGGCTTTTTCAGCAACTTCTAGATATGTTTGTGGTAAATAGCCTTTGTGCACCCCTTTTGCAAAGGCATAAGTAAACATGGCCGTACCGGAAGCTTCCAAATAATTGCCTTCCCTATCGCCTTGATCCAGCACTTGGTACCACAATCCAGTTTCGTGCTGGTATTTGGTCAATGCTTCTGCAAATTCATTCAAATAACCTATTAATCGTTCACGCCCCGGATGATCTTGTGGTAAAAAATCCAATACGTCAACCATGGCCATGCCATACCAACCCATGGCTCTTGACCAAAAATGTGGCGAGTTGCCAGTTTCTTTATTGGCCCATTCTTGTGCTTTGCTTTCGTCCCAACCATGGTAAAGCAACCCGGTGTTTTTATCTTGACTGTGTTTTTGGATTAAATCGAATTGAAGCACAACATCATCATAAATCTTTTGTTTTTCAGCTTCATCTTGGATGTAATCTTGCGCATAATGCAAGTGAAACGGTTCTGCCATATACAAACCATCCAACCACATTTGGTAAGGATATACTTTTTTATGCCAATAGCCACCATCAGAGGTTTTTGGTTGCGATTCCATTTGACTGTTCAACGTTTCCATGGCCTTTAAAAAACGTGCTTCTTTTGTTTTTGGGTATAGGTACAATAAAACATCGCCAGACTTTATCATATCCAGATTTTGATTTGATAACTTATAGGTTTTTATGGTGCCAGCACTATCAATCATTTCATCGGCATAGGCATAGATATAATCGTAAATTTTCTGATTGTTGGTTTGTTCGTAAACTTTTGCGGCGGCACATAACACCAAGCCATTTGTGTAACTCCATTTAGGGTCGTCTCTGAAATCTAGCAATGATGCTTTGGGAAAACGTTCCATTTCAGAAAGCATCATGCGTTCAGACCATTTTAGGTTTTCTGGAACTATTTTTTCAACTGTTATATTGTTGTTTTTCTTTTTAGGGTTTTTACATGCTGTGATTGATAAAACGAATGCGAATGCAAAAAATGAGATATATTTAACTGTTGTCTTCATTAGTGGTTTAGTTTATGGAATTCGTGTTGTCCAGAGTTTCCAATTTCTTATTCAAATCTGCTATAAAAGCGTCTTCGGATTTTATACCGTTTGGTTCTTGTTCCCAGGCGCCCAAAAAGTAATAGGTTATAGTATTGCTAGTTGGTTTAAAAACGACGAGATGGTCGTTAATGCCTTCTTTTTGTTGCGATACTTCGTCTAGATTATAAAACAACGCCATGCCTAATTTATCTGCTTCATTCACTAACGTTTGAGTGCCATAGGTTGCCATATAGGCCCATTTTGCACCTTCTTTTTTAATTAAAGGTATATTTTTAAACTTTACGATGCCTGTAGCAATACCTGTAATTTCTGATGAAGGTGTTAGTGCTGCTTTCGTAAATCGGTCTTCTGGATAGATGGTTAATTTTGAAGTAAGGTCAATACTTTCATTACCGGTTTTCCAACCTTCATAAGCAATGTTTACAGATGAACTGTTTTCAGAATTATCAATTTTAACGTAAGTATTTTGTACACTTTGGAAATGAGCAATGGTATCGTTCAATAAGCGTCCATAACCACCAATGCCCATAGATTTTCCTGCTTTTAGAATATCCTGTCCCCAGTCTGCCGATTCGTGATAGGAATCAAACCCATCTTGCCCAACATAAGGCAATACTAAAGAATCTACTTTTTTTCCATAAATATCGATGGCATTTCTCCAATCTAAATAAATACGATAGCCAATTTGGTTGTTTTCCCAGCCTGGGCCTTCGTAACGTATAAACCAAGAATGGTCGGTATGCTCTTTAGGAACTTGAAGTGTATCTACGTTTTTAAAAGAAGTTCCAGAATCATATTCTTTATGGCCTCTTGAACCATCAACCCATGCGCCGCCTTGAGCAATTGAAATTTCTGCGTATGTTTTTTGCAATGCTTGTTCTTTTGGAACTTCATTTTGCTTTGCCATTTCAGTGCTCGGTTTTTTGTCTTTACAAGAAAAAATGCTTAAAAAAACAATGGATATAATAGCTAAGTTTTTCATAATATGTTTTTGTTGATTGGCTTAATATGGTTTTCCGTTAATAGTAGTGTTTTTAAATACAATAGGTTCTGAATTTTCAACAGACAAAGGTGTTTCGGCATTGTTTATATGTACGTTGGTTAACGTCACATTTTTTACTAAACTCTCCGGTCTGCCTTTAATAAGTACGCCGTATTTGCCGCCATTTTCTACTTTTATGTCTTGTAAATGGATGTTTTTTACAGAAGGCATAAAGGTGCCTTCTTGTGTGCCATAAATGGCATAAAACATATTGATTCTTAAAACGGCTTCTTTAACTTGACCAACTTCGATGTTTTTTACATACACGTTTTCTACAAAACCACCTCTTAAGGTGTTTGTTTTTATTCGGATAGCACGTTCTAACTCCGGACTGTTCATTTTACAATTTCTAACATATACATTTCTAACACCAGCCGAAATTTCGCTGCCCATAACCACACCACCATGACCATCTTTCATATTGCAATTTTCAACCACAATGTTTTCACTTGGTATGTTTACGCGTCTACCATCATTATTTCTACCAGATTTGATAGCAATACAGTCATCGCCCGTATCAAAAGTGCAGTTGTTTATATGCACATTTTTTGAGTATTCTGGGTCGCAACCATCGTTATTCGGGCCATGGCTGCTAACGGTTACGCCTTCAATTCTCACATAATTGCATTTAATGGGGTGGATGACCCAAAACGGGGCATTTGTAAATGTAACGTCTTGAATTAATACATTTTCACATTCAAAAGGTTGTATGAATAGCGGACGTAGTTGATACCCTTCACCAAAAACACGTTCTGAAACAGGGGTATTGTTTTCTGCCATCTCCCATAATCGTGGTAAGTTATGCTTGTCTTTTTGCTGAGGGGTATCTTTTAAATGCCCATAACGTTCTGCGCCGCACCAAGGCCACCAGTTGGTAGTGCTCGCTTGCCCATTAAATATTCCTTTACCGGTTACCGCAATATTATTTTGTTTGTAGGCGTAAATTAAAGGGGAATAGTTCATTAATTCTTGCCCTTCATACGAGGTGTGCACCACAGGCAAATAATCATTGCTATTTGTTGAAAACAATACTTCGGCACCTGCTTCTAAATGTAAGTTTACGTTGCTTTTTAAATGTATAGGCCCCGTTAAAAATTTACCAGAAGGAATGATTACTTTGCCGCCACCAGCATTATGGCAACTGTCAATAGCTTTAGCAATAGCTTGTGTATTAATAGTCTCGCCATCTGAAACAGCTCCAAAATCAAGAATGTTAAGGGTTTTATCTGGGAATTCGAGTACTTTTATGGAGTTGATAATGTTATAAGCTTCCTCAAAAACATCCATTTTAGCTATTTCTTTTTTTTTGTCTTTACAGGAATTAAGTGTAACTGAAAGCATTAAAAAACATAACGCGGAATAAAATAAAAAGGATTTGTTCGTTTTCATAAGATTTAATTTAATGGGTATTGGCCAATGTATTGCTGTACATTTGAATGTTTGTGTAATTTTTATCTAAGGTAAACAAATTGGCATCGTTTGTTTTTGGGTTTAATTTATGTTTGACTTCCCAGTCATTGGGCATGCCGTCTTCATCTGAATCTTCTTTTGCTTTTTCAGATTTTAAAACGGGCCAACCCCCAATATCATTTTGAGAATCGATAATGCCATTTTTATAACTGGTGTTGCCTTCTTTTGTGTTGTAAACAGTTCTTACATCTACAGCATCTCTAAAAATATTGGCTCCCGCAAGTTCTAAGACTTTTTTATACGCTTTTTTGGCGCAGGTTGTTTTTGTGTTATCTGAAATATTGATTGGGTCATTTAATTTTGTGGCCTCTGGGTTGTCGCATTGTACGCCGCCATCCCAGTTATTTTTCGTAATATTCTTATAACCATTCACATAATTTCCATCTACATAAAATTTTCCATAGGGCTCAGATGGGTTTACAATCCGATCCAGTTTTGATGAGGTTGTTGCTGGGCCGGATTTAAAATAATTGTTTACCATGTTATAAGTGCCTTTTTCGCCACCGTAAATACTGTTCTCGCCCCAATTGTAAATGACGTTGTTTCTGAAATCTACAAATTCATTTTCTGAATTTTCTGTAGTAGTGGATCCGCTAAACCTTGGGTTTCTGCTATTGTTATTGGCGATTAAATTATGATGGAATGATACATTTACGCCCCCCCAAATACCTCCATAACCATGAGCGCCTTTGTGGTGGACTGAATTATTTAGTGCTTCTGAAATGATGCACCATTGTAACGTGAAATTTTTGTTGTTGTAAAATGAGGCATTTTCATCGGTACCCCAACTGATGGAACAGTGGTCAATAATCACGTTATTTGTATTGTTACATCCTAAAGCATCTCCTTCTACTTTTTGGGTATCTCCCATTCTAAATCTTAAATAGCGGATAATAACATTATCTGCTTTAATGGTAAAGGGCTGTCCTTTAATGGTAATGCCTTCGCCTGGAGCTGTTTGCCCTAAGATGCTTAAATTGCCTTTTTCTCGGTTTACGTCTAATTTTGATTTTAGCTCAATGGTTCCAGATACCCCAAAAACAATGGTTCTAGGTTCATTTTTTAAAATGCCCTTTCTCAAACTGCCTTCGCCATCATCATTTAGATTGGTTACCGTGTATATAAGGCCGCCTTTTCCGCCCGTGGCATATTGGCCAAAACCTTCTGCGCCGGGGAATGCCATTTGTTGAGCGAAATTAAAATTGTAAGTAAATAAAATTATGGTGAATATGACGTGTGCTTTTTGAAACATTTTGTTTTCTTTTTTTACTCTATTAAAGTAACATTTTTCAGTTTAATATGATATTAAAAGAGGTATACAAAAATAATGCATACCTCTTTTAATTATAACAACACTATTTTCATGGATCTTATTAAAGTCTCCAACGTGGATCACCAACTTGGTTATCCAATAATGTTTGATTTGTAATTTTGAAGTTGCCAGTTGCAGCATCAACATAACCAGGATCTAAGGTTGTGTAATTAGCAGAATCATCATATCTAGCAACGGATGTATCAAAAAGTGATGGTGCATTGAAATAATTATTGTTAGAAAATTCTATGGTTGCATCAGTTTTACTTTGATCTGAATAAGCTTCAATAGCAGTATCTGTAATCAAATTGTTTTTTGATACAATTTCGTTCGCATTGAATCTTACATAAAACAGTCTTCTACTGCTATTATTGGCACATTTATATAATGTACAGTTTTCTAAAAGTATATTAACAGTTGCATTGCCATTTGAAGTGCCTGCTTCATCAACTCTGAAGAAATCACGACCTGGTGCACAATTGTTAAATGTGCTGGTTTTAACAGTTATATTTAAAGCATCAGAATCTCTAAAATCTATAAAATCACCACCACCCGTTAATATGTTGGTCACTATAGAATTTTCAACTGTTAATGATTGTAATATTGAACCAGTAGTACTGCCTCTAATAAAAGAACGGTTATAATCATGGATATTACATTCGCTAATCAATATTGAATTGAAGCTGCCTGCATCTGAGTAGCTAACAACATCTTGCAGCTCTGTTGCTGCATCGCCAGTTAAATCCAAATCTATTAATTGTACATCGCTTGCGCCTGAAGCGATTGAAAAACCAACTTTTAAAAGAGGTTTAAAATCGGTCCTTAAACCTTGGATTGTAATGGATTTATCTAAGGTTATCGTGCCAATTTGTGAGGTGTAATCGCCTTGTTCCAATAGTAAAATATCTCCAGGAGCGGCATCTGCAATCATTTGGAATAAATCATCGGTAGGCAATACCAACGTATTGTCGCCTACATCAATGCCTGTTGTAAATGCAGCTGTGCCTCTAATTTTTGCATTGTTGTATAAGGTTGCAGAATAATCAGTTTCAGAAGTTAATCCGGTTATGGTGACCGTACCAGCCACTTTTTCCTGTGCAGTAATATCATGTCTGATATCGCCTGGTTGAAGTATAAAATGTGTTACGTTAAGACCAGCTTCCCATCGTAAGGTTGCTTGTAAAGCTTGTATATCCCCAAGTTCAGAGGGCAACATGATTTGCTCTGTTAAGGTTTGGGCTTCGGCTTCGGCCCATGAAGAATCATTCAGGCCTCGAGTACTTACCGCTTTTACCCTAATGGAATATAGCGTTTCTCCTTCCAATCGTATCAAAATAGGTAATTCATCTGCATTGACTTGAACACTATTAGCGATAGTATTGAAACCTGGGTCATCTGCACTAAATTCAACCAAATAATAATCTGCATTGTTATCTGTGACCCAGTTTAATTCTACGCTTGTTTGGGTTCTAACTTTTGCCGATAAATCTGTAGGTGCAAACTCTCTATTGATAGACAGCTCATCTATAACGTCCTCATGGTATCCGCAACCTATAACCATAACTGTTATAAGTAATGTGAATAGTGCTTTTGCTATATATTTTGTTTTCATAATTATATATGGTTTTTTAATTTTTTTGTAAACGCCTAGTAGCCGTAATCATTTTTCAATTTATTGTTGCTCCCATCAATAAAGATTTGCCAAATAGGCCAAAATTGTTTGGTATCAGGGTCTACACCTTCTTTGAAAAGTGAATTTATATCGGTATCTGGTAAGTTGGTCCAATCTTTGGCAGAGTATTCTGCACCTGGATCTGTTGTTTCTCCTCTGTTTAACCCATAAACATCCAATGTTTCATTATCTGCTTCATATTTAAAATATAAAGTGCTAGGTACATCAGCGTATTCACCTGTGCGATCTCTTAAAGCCGTCATTTTAGTTTTAGCTTCTGCTAGATTTTCCCCTAACAAATTCCATCTAATAAGGGTGTGTTTACGTTCCATTTCACCGGTAAATTCATATTTGTGCTCTTCAACAATGGCATTCCACATGGATTGCTTGTCTGTTAATGCGGCTACATAGGCATCTACTTTTGTAGCTTGATCTGCAGCAGAAAATGCTCTTTTCCGAATTTCTTTCAAATAAGGTGCAGCAGCAGCTGGTCCTTCTAGTTCATTGGCCGCTTCAGCAGCCATAAGAAGTACTTCTGCATAACGCATAACCAACTTATTGATCCCATCATCATTGGATGATGTTACATAACGTGTCATCCATTCGTAACGGTATTTTCCAAAATACCAAGTGTTCAATCCTACTAGCTCTTGTTTAGCAAATCCACTTGCATCTGCTGTACCCCATTGGTAAGGTACGGCGGTCACATCTCTTCGGGTGTCTGCTTCATCATAATCATAAAAAACAAAAGGCAATGGGCCTGCTATACCTCCACGAGGTTGCCCTGTATGCTGATCGACACTACGGTGGCGTACGGCAAATGAGAAATTTACACGGCCACGGCCATCTGAAAAAGGCATTTCCCATAACGATTCGCCTCCAGCAGAAATGTTTTCTTCATTTAATTTTCTCCATACGGTTTCAAATGAAGGTTCTAACTTAGCGCTTCCATTATTGATGATTGAGCGGCATTCATCCAAAGCTATTTTATACATTTTTGCAACCGAAAGGTCTGGGTCATTACTTCTTCGTACACCATCTCCAGGATATTGCTGAAACCCACTAGCAGCTAATGCCAAACGTGCCCGAAGCCCTTTCACAAAAGCCTTGTTTATTCTTTCAACAGACATGGTTGCCGAAGTTTCGTTAGGCCAAGGCACCAATGAAGACGCTTCACCTAAGTCGGCTATAATTTGTTTGTAAATAAGATCACGACTTGATTTTTCCAGATATATGGTTTCTGAATTTATCGGTTCAAAACGCGCAGGAACATCTCCCCAAGCTTTTATTAAATCTCCATAAAAATAAGCGCGATACGTTAGCGCCACTCCCAATAAGCGTCCAAGCTCAGTACTTGGTTCAGGATTCCCATAAGTCCGAATGCCTTCAATACATTTATTGGCACGTTCAATGCCAATGTATATCTCGTTCCAAGAACTGTTGTCCCTGTTCATTTGATCGTTATTGGGCTTTGCGTCATAAATCATGAGTTCGCCCTGAGAGCTTCCCGCTGAAGATGAGCTGTAATTCCATTCAGTATCAGTATTAAAACCGTAAAATGGGATATGACGCCCTCTGTATGAGTTTGTGTGTGCTATAATTTCTATAATACCATCTACCGCCCCTTGCGCTAAATCTGGATTAGAAAAAATCACATTATCCTCTAAGCTTGATTGTGCTGGTGCTTCTAAAAAATCTTCATTAAACTCTTGGCAAGCATTGAAAAGGCATGCTATAAGTACTCCCGTAATTATTATCTTTATATTGTTTTTCATTTTCTTTAGAATTTCTTATTAAAAATTAAGGTTTAAACCGAAAACCAATTGTCTGCTTCTTGGGTATGGCGAGAAATCGACTCCAGGGGTTAGTGGTGTTCTCCTTCTAGTGGAAACCTCGGGGTCGAGACCAGAATAATCTGTAATAATAAAAACATTATTAGCTGTAGCATAAAAATTAAGCATTTCTACAACAGGTGCAATCCTATT
>CAXBNH010000046.1:0-13585 GCA_963976905.1 uncultured Algibacter sp. | reverse complement strand
TGGTTATTCTGGTTTGGTTATTGCATCTCTTATCGCAGCTATTATTTCTTCTCTTAATTCTATGTGCAATAGTGTAGCAACTATTTTTACAATGGATATTTATAGAGGTATGATTAATACAAATGCAAGTCAAAATAATTTGGTGAAAACTGGAAGAATTGTAACGGCTGTAGCTTTACTTCTTGCAATTATAGTAACACCTGCTGTAGCATCAATGGGCAAACTTTTTTCATTTATACAAGAATATACTGGATTTGTAACACCAGGCGTTTTGTGTATTTTTTTAACTGGATTATTTTGGAAAAAAACCACTAGCAAAGCCGCCCTTTGGACAGTTTTGTTAACGATACCGATATCAATTGCTTTTAAGACTTTCTTGCCACAATTGGCATTTTTAAATAGAATGATGCTAACATTCTTATTACTACTTTTAATAACGATTATATTAAGTTTAAAAGATAAAACACCTGAATCTGAACTTAATTTGGACAAATTAGAATCTAGGGAGGAGTCTTCATTATTGTATAATGTGGGTGCTTTTGTTGTTATAGCCTTAATAGCTGTATTTTATGTCATCTTTTACTGAACAATTTAACTCAAAAAAATGAACACAAACAAATTAGTTGACTTCTCGTTTCCTGAACAATTGGACATTATTAAAAATGGATTGTTAAATCAGGTTGAAATATTAAAACAAGTTAGTAAAGTTTATGCTGATGCTATAATGGATGGAGGCGTTGTGTATGTATATGCAAATGGTCATTCACGAATTTCAGTAGAAGAAGTAAGTATCCGTATGGGGGCTTTAACTGGGTTTCACGGAATTATTCAAGTTGGATTAACCTCGTTTACAGATGTGGTAGGTTCAAATGGAATTAGGGTAAACCAAGGCATCGAGCGCTATGAAGGTATTTCGGCGAATATATTGGATGAATATGATGTGGGACCAAAAGATGTAATGGTTGTCATTACGGCCACTGGTACAACTCCGGCTGCTGTTGATATGGCTATTGAATTTAACAAACGTTATCCAAACAATCCAATTGTTGGAATTGCTTCAAAAGTTCAGTCTGTAAAATCTGCAACAAAGCATAGTTCAGATAAAAACCTAATCCATATTATAGAAGAGGCCAGTAACGGATATTTTATTGATAATTCAATGCCTTACGGGGATTTATCTGTAACCGTAGAAGGACAAACAGATACATATCAAGTATGTCCATTGTCATCAATTGGAGCACTATCTGTTGTTCAATCTTTAAACGAATTGACTATTAGAGAATTGGATAGTAGAAATTACCACCACCATGTATTGCGTAATATGCACATCAGTAATACAGATGATAATTATAACGATTGGTTATTAGATCAACGCAAGCGTTATGCACGAGTTATGTACAATCCAAATAAAGTGTTGCCTAATAAAGGTTGATATATTAAAAATAATTTATTTATGAAAAATAAAGTTTATATCATTACAGGTTCTTCAGGTATTGCGGCTGAAACCATTAGGTTGGCACTAGTAAAAGAGGCTAAAGTTTTTTACATAGGTAGAGATGCCAGTCGTTGCAAAGCTTTTCAAGAACAATTAAAGAAAGAAAAACTATATGCTGATTATATTGTTGGAGATTTGGTAAATCCAGAAACAGCTATTCAATTGGTTAATGCATGTGTTGAAAAGTATAATCGTATTGATGGTTTGTATAATGTTGCAGGAATCAGTGGTCGTAGATTTGGAGATGGTCCAATTCACGAATGTACAGAAGAAGGTTGGGAAATAACAATGACCACCAATGTTACTACGCAATACAGAATGTGTAGAGAAGTGGTAAATCAAATGTTGAAACAAGCACCAGATAGTGATGGTTTACGAGGCACTATTTTAAATATGGCAAGTATTTTGGGGGTTTCTCCTGAACCGAAGTTTTTCAGCACCATCGCTTATGCTGCAGCCAAAGGAGCCATAATTAGTATGAGTACTTCCATGGCTTCAAAATATGCCTTGGACAAAATACGGGTAAATGTTATTGCACCTGGTTTAGCTTTAACTAGAATGAGCGAACGAGCCTCAAAAGATGATTTTATAACAAATTTCATGAAACAAAAACAGCCTTTAATTGAAGGTGTAATGGATGCAAAAGATGTAGCGGAAGCTTCAATTTTTTTATTGAGCAGACAAAGTAAAGTAATTACAGGCGAAGTCCTAAAGGTAGACGCAGGGTGGAGTATCTCTGGTTAAATAAATATAAAAGATGAATACATATAAAACAGAATTAATTGAAGCAGGAAGTTTTGATGTTATAGTTGTCGGAGCGGGTTCTGCTGGTGCTACAGCTGCTGTATCTGCAGGCAGACAAGGAGCCAACACCTTATTATTGGAGCGATTGCCTTTTTTAGGAGGAACTAGCACAGCGGTACTGGATACATTTTACGGGTATTATACACCAGGGACTAAATCTATAAAAGTTGTAGGGGGTATTGCAGATGATGTTGTAAATGGATTAGCAAAATACAATGCAAGTTTTGAGAGACCCAATACTTTTGGGGCAGGTACAGGTGTTACATACCATCCTGAATATTTAAAAGTGGTATGGGAAAAATTGGTTGCAGATGCTGGTTGTAAGGTTTTATTAAATGCTTGGGTACAAGATGTTATTATGCATGATGGAAAAGTCACAGGATTGGTAGTAGCAACAAAAGATGGATTGAAAGTTTTTAAATGTAAGCAAGTTATTGACGCCTCTGGAGATGCAGATATTTGTCATCAAGCCGGGCTTCCTTATGAATTGGCCGGAGAGATAGATCCTGCTCAAACCATGACCACTACTTTTAAAATGGTTAATGTAGATTTGGTTAAACGTAAAAAAGTATCTAAGCAAGATTTTAATGCTCTAATGGAAAAGGCTGCTGACACAGGAAACTATAATTTACCGCGTAAAGAAGGTAGTGACCATATTACCCCTGTTGACCATATGACTGCTACTATCATGACCCGTATCACTTCTTTTAGAAAGAATAATGAAGGAAGAATAATTAATGCTGTCGATGCTAAATTATTAAGTGAAGCAGAGATTGAAGGTAGAATACAGGCTATAGAATATATTAGATTTTTAAAAGATTATGTTCCAGGATATGAAAAAGCAGAACTATCAACGTTTGGAGTACAAATAGGAATAAGAGAAACTCGAAGAGTTGAAGGAGAATACAGATTGAATGCAGAAGATGTATTGGCCGCTAGAAAATTTGAAGATCAAATAGGTTTATGTGGGGCTCCAATGGAAGATCATCACGATGGAGAAGGTGTAAAGTGGCAATATCTACCAGATGGACAAACTGTAGGAATTCCATATAGAACTTTAATACCAAAAAAAAGTGAAAATGTTTTTGTAGCAGGTAGGTGTTTTTCAGCAAATCACGTAGCACATAGCAGTGTTAGGTCAATGGCGCAATGTATGGTAATGGGAGAGGCAGTTGGAGTTGCTGCGGTACTAGCTATAAAGCACAACGTAAAGCCTAAAGATGTTAACATTGTGGAGTTGCGCAAAATTTTAAAAGAAAATAATTGTTTAATCGATTAAGATGGAAGAGTATGTAATTTCATTTGATGTTGGAGGTACCCGATTAAAAACAGGTTTATTAGATATATCAGGGAGACTAATTGAAAGTTATGCAATTCATGGAAGCGCTACTAAAGGTGCAGATGTGTTGTATGCAGATTTGCAAAGGTTTATAATAGAAACTATCAAAAAAAGAGGAAAACCAGTAGGGATTGGTTTAAGTTTAAGTGGAGGAGTAGATCCAGATTTAGGAGTTGTATTACTACCTGGTAAATATAAGGATTTAGAGAACTACCCTATTGTCACTAAATTAAGAAAAGAATTTAATGTTCCTGTATATGCTAACAACGACGGTAGACTGGCGATGTACGCAGCAAGATATTTTGGGAAAGCAAAAGATGTAGATTGGGCAGTTGTTTTAACTATTGGTACAGGTATTGGATCTGGGGTACTTATTGGTGGACAAATTCTTGAAGATTCACACTTGCAATTTGGTACTCAAATTGGGCATATTATTATGGATAAGTCTTCCAATAACTTATGTTTAACAGGAAATTTTGGAACTGGTGAAGTAGGGTGTTCGGCTACGTCCCTTGCTTTACAAGTAAGAGCCGCTATTCAAAGAGGGATTCCGTGCTCATTAACAGATCAATACTATGAAGCTCCTTTTCATATTGATTTTGAATGTGTAATTAATGCTTGTAGAAAAGGTGATGTTTTATGCCTGAAGGAATTAGATCTGTGGATTAATAATCTATCGGTTTTATTAATCAATACGGTTCATGTATATGCTCCACAACGTATTATTTTAAGTGGGGGAGCTACTTTAGCAGCAGACTTATATTTAGAAAAACTTATAAAAATAGTAAATAAACAAGTCTTTTATTATTCAAATAAACAAGCTATTGAAATTGTAATTGCAGATGATCAGGAATATTCTGGTGTAAAAGGAGCTGCTGCATATGTGTTTAAAAGATTAAAAATGATTTAAAAATGAAAGAGTGGATAAAGTTAACCTCAGACGAAATTAGAGATTTGGATAAAGATTTTCCAGTAATAATTCCTGTAGGTTTAGTAGAAGCTCATGGTCCACATTTACCTGTAAGCGTAGATGTAGATTCATGCGAATATTTTGCGAGAAAGGTTAGTGAAAAAACTGGTGCAATTTTGGCTCCGGTTTTACCATATGGTTTTTCTGATGAAATGAGGGAATATCCCGGTAGTTTAGGATTGACCGTAGATGTGTTCTCACGAGTAATTTTAGATTTATGTAATAACTTATGTGCCCAAGGATTTAAAAAAGTAATCTTTTTTACTGGTCATGGGGCAAACAAAGCACCCATAGAATTAACGTTTTATAAAGTTTGGAACAACTACCCAGATTTTAAAGGAGCTTGTTGGAATTGGTGGTCAGATTGCGGCATTACAGGAATTCATCATGCAGATAAAGGAGAGACGGAGGTTGCAGTAGCTTGTGGAACCCCTGTTTATATGGATAGGGTTATGGATTTTACTGTTGAAAAACCGTGGTATAAAATTCGTTCCCGCTATGCATTGGATGATGTTTCTGGGGGAATTAATGGAAAGCCTAGTGAAGCAGATTTTGAAAATGGTGTAATTTTAAGAGATAAGGCTGTAGAAGTATTGACAAAAAAAGTGATGCAAGCAATTAATGATTAATTATGAAAAAATATTTTAAAGGTAAGATTTTGTGTTCTAACCAATAAATCAAATTATCGAATATATTAATCAAATCACGTTCTCAAGTTGAGGCTTAAAAGTCTAAAATATTTTGATTTAGATATTTTAATTAATCATGAAGATTTATAATATTGAATCAAATTTTTTCAACTCCAAAATAAATAAAAGGTTTGACATTTTTTTTGTTCGCTCTTGAGGAAAATTAGGAGCTGACTTTTGCATTAGAAAATTCTGAACATAGGTTTCAAATAGAACATAGAATCAATAAAAGTTCCAAGAAGAGCCTTATGGAAAAGGTGGATTGTTATATAGTTTAAAAGAAGACCTGAAGACTAAAGATAAGTAAATCCAAGACCTATTGGTTTCAAAAAGGGAATGGGATGAATTATTGAGTTACCAAAAAGACCAAGAACTTTATTATGTATCCTTAGGGGTCTACGATACTTGCAGGTATTTATCTGGACTTGCAACAAAAAGTTTGAACTTTAGTCTCTTGGGGTCACAATTTAAAAACCCTAGAACAGTATAAAATCCTGTTTTAGGATTTTTTGTTTTCTACTTGTAACAGATTTGTGACGCTCTTTTTCAAATAAATTAAAAACAATTAAAAATTAGTGAATAATTCTATCCCAATCCTTAAATTTGGCATTCTAAAACCGCATAATTTAAAGCATTTCAATTGATGAGAAAATTCAACGAATTTATTTGGGAAACACATGGTATTCATGCAGGTACAGAGCAGGATCATGTAAAACATGGCATTGATAAATTGGAAGATATTATTGATAAGGCCATAGAAGCAAAGCACCCTAGTATTACCTTTATAATCCATTCGCCTCGGCTTACAAGTTTTCGATACATTGCTGAAAGAGATACCAATGTTAAGTTCATAAGAGGTAACAGGTCGTATTTGAATTATCCAAAACGCATTGCCAACCTTCGTGAAAAATATGCCGGGCAGATCAATATTAAATATGGTGTGGAATTGGAATGGATGGGGCCTGAATTAGGGTTACAGTGGAGCCGATCAAAAATATTTCAAGCCGAAGATGCCGATTATGTAATTGGTTCTGTGCATTTTGCACCAGAAGGATTGCCTTATGATGGTTCTAAAGAAGAAGCGCTTGAATTGCTGAAAATGAGAGGTAGTTTAGAGGCTTATTGGGATGGTTATTTTAATGAAATGATCCAGATGATTGAATGTTTTGGAGATATGATCCAAATCATCGGGCATATAGATTTGCCAAAGCTGAATGTGGATATGCCTAAAGCATTGGTGAATTTTGAAACCAGTTCACATCCGTTGGCCAATAAATTCAGAACGCTTTTAGAATTGATAGCTGATAGAAATCTAGCTTTAGATGTAAACATGGCAGGTAAATTTAAAGGCGTTGGTGTATATCCGGTTCAAAGTATTTTGCGACGGGCCAATGAACTTCAAATCCCAGTTTGTGTGGGTACTGATACCCACCATGTGCGTTATTATGGATTGAATTTTAAGGAAAGTTTAGAGTATATCCATGAGGCTGGTTATGAAAGTTATGTGAGCTATTCAAAATTGATTCCTGAAAACCGAACCATTTTTGATGACCATGAATTAAAAGTAAAATACACCGTTTTAAATAAAGGTATTGAGCTCTTGAACCAAAGATTGGACGATGCCCATAGAAGGATCATTCCCGATTTTTCTTTTGGAGGCTCCTTTTCAGAGTTTGTGGACATCTATAAAAATGCTACGGGCATGGGCGATTACAACGCTATCAGAATCCGAAAATGGGGAAAATCCATTACTGTTACTAATGAAATACCGAAAGCATCCAATAATAAAGTAAACGGCTTGTTTTCTGAACATTTGGATAAACCTGGCGTGATTTCCTCGCTTTTCAATACCTTGGCTTCAGAAGGCATCAATGTGGAAACGGCACGATTAAAGTCAAATAATGATGGTACGGCCATCGCATTTTTATCGCTTGAAAGTGACAATGGCAACGTGGAAAGCGCCATTGATTTTATAAACGGTACCGATGCAGGTCTTTTTACAAATTTGACTTATAAAGAGAATGCCGAGTTGCCAAATTATTACAGAGAAGGCGTTTATTTATTGGAAATAGATGGCGTGGCCTTAAATCTGGCTTTAAGCGAAAAAGTGATTCTTACCAAGCACCACAATGCGCCGGGCGTACTTTTGATATTGCTATCAGCGTTGGCTTCAAAAAGCATCAATATCATCGATTTAAGATTAGGGAAATTGAATAATATAGGTTATTCCGCCATTGCAGTAGATGGTGATAGTAATGTTATTAAAAATCTATTGTCAAAATTGGGCGATCAATATTACGAAGCTAATTTGATTGAATTTCACAGTATGTAGTTTTTATAGAATAGCTACGAAAATTTATAAAAAGTGTTGTCAATTTTATTTTGATAACACTTTTTGTTTTATATACCATTTAAAACCCATATTTAGTATTTTTCTAACATAAAAACTTCCATTTTTATACTACTTTTCCAGATTCTTAATTTGGGATGATTTTCTGTTGAAAGGTCTTGATTCCATTTCATATTTAATAAGCAAAAATAAGACATTATGAAAAAGGCCATTTTAGCTTTTATTGTTGTATTTTTTTATCAATTATCTGCTTCGGCACAAATGTATGATCCCGTAAAATGGTCAACCGCTGTTGAAAAAATATCGGATACTGAATACCAATTAATTTCAACGGCCACTATTGAAAAAGGTTCTCATCTTTATGCCCAAAATGTGCCAGATGGCGGCCCTGTTCCCACCACATTTGCTTATCATGAAACAGGTGATTTTAAGTTGATTGGCAATACCATTGAGGAAACTGGCATTACTGTCGATGACCCTGTTTTTGAAATGCGGATTAAGTATTTTGAAGATAAAGCTGTCTTTACTCAAAAAGTTGAAATTTTAAAAGGCATAAATAACATCAAGGCTTCCGTAGAATTCATGGCTTGTGATGATGAAAAATGTTCGCCACCAACGGAAATCGATTTAATTTTCAATATATCAAACAATCCGGCATCAAGTAATTCTGAAGAAAAAAATGGGGCCATTGATGATGCCGTTACCAACGATTTATTATATGGATTGACTTCTACGGAACTCCAAAAATCAACAAACACTTGTGGCAATGAAACCGCTTCTTCAGCAGATGCCAAAGGTAAATCATTGTGGGGCATTTTTGGTCTGGGTTTTTTAGGTGGGTTATTGGCTCTGTTAACACCTTGTGTGTTCCCCATGATTCCTTTAACCGTAAGTTTTTTTACCAAGAAAAACGGACAGAATAAAGGTTCGGGCGTTTCCAAAGCCTTGCTGTATGGATTTTTCATATTCGCGGTTTATATTTTATTGAGTGTCCCTTTTCATTTATTGGATTCTTTAAATCCTGATATTTTGAATGAAATATCAACCAACATTTGGTTGAATGTGATTTTCTTTTTTATATTCCTGTTTTTTGCTTTTTCGTTCTTCGGGTATTATGAATTGACCTTGCCTGCGAGTTGGACCAATAAAACTACCAAAGGCGAAAATGCTGGTGGTTTAATAGGTATCTTTTTTATGGCATTGACTTTGGCGATTGTATCATTTTCTTGTACGGGTCCTATTTTGGGTTCGTTGCTTGCGGGCTCTTTAACGGCTGATGGTGGTGCTTGGCAACTCACAGCAGGCATGGCTGGTTTTGGTGTGTCTTTGGGCTTGCCGTTTGCGTTGTTCGCCATGTTTCCCAATATGCTGAATGCGCTTCCAAAATCTGGAGGTTGGTTAAATACTACCAAAGTCGTATTAGGATTTTTGGAATTGGCTTTGGCATTTAAGTTTTTATCCAATGCCGATTTGGTAGCACATTGGAACCTGCTTAAAATAGAACCTTTTTTAATTATCTGGATCCTTATTTTTGGAGGTTTAGCATTATACCTTTTCGGAAAAATAAAATTCCCGCACGATACACCCATGAAAAAACGCTCTGTTTACAGACTTTCAACAGCGATTTTGTTTGCTGCGTTTACTGCTTATTTGATATCGGGATTTAGTGTGAATAAAGAAACCAATACTTTCCAGCCTTTAATGCTTTTAAGTGGGCTAGCGCCGCCTGTGGGCTATAGTTTTTTCTACCCGAATGATTGCCCAAATAACTTAGATTGTTTTAAGGATTTAAAAACAGGTTTGGCATACGCTCAAAAAGTAAATAAGCCAGTGATGATTGATTTTACAGGCTTGGCTTGCGTCAATTGTAGAAAAATGGAAGAGCATGTTTGGCCTTCAGAGAAAATTGATAACTATTTGCGAGATGATTATGTACTGATTTCGCTTTATGTAGATGATAAAAAAGAACTCCCAAAAGCAGAGCAAATTGAAGTGAACCGCATAAACGGCGGTACCCGATTGCTTAAAAATTACGGACATAAATGGGCGCATTTTCAAACGCAATTTTTTCAATCCAATTCACAACCTTTTTATGTGTTGGTGAGTCCAGATGGAAAACAGGTTTTAAATCAGCCTGTGGGCTATACGCCAAATGAAGATGATTATGCCAAGTTTTTAGAGTGTGGTTTGAGTGTGTTTGATAAAAAATAATGTCTATTTTAAAGTTAGTTAATCCAAAGCATTTTTAGTAACAAACCATCGCCAGCCTATAATGGCCATTTGTAGTTTGGTTGCTTTTGCTAAATCCAATTTTTGTTTGGAATAACTAGGGAGTAGTTTCTTATTAACCTTCGCTAAAAATTTGAATACTTGCTTTTTCATTTTAAACTTCTTATAAAACAAAAATAGTAAAACTTATTCTAGACTAAGTTTTACCTGTTTTGGTTTTAAATAATCGATAAGATAATAACGATTATAATTTTAGCAAGTGTGATCATCATTTTTGGTTTTAAAGGTTAGTAATAAGACTTTGTTTGTTGATTGAGTTTTCAATATATATGTTTTGGAACCTTTCTTCCAAGCGTTTTTACTAAAATCGATGCATTTGCATACGGATTTGTAAGTAAAAAAATGATATTCATTTTAATATTTATATGGTTGTCTTTTTTTTAAGTTTTAATTTATAATCATAATATGTTTTTTGATTTTAAATTGTAATAATTGTAGGGGGTTTTTGAGATGGATTTTCAAAACCAAGGGACTTTTTATTCTAAAAAGAGGCTTTTTTTGCATTCTTATCTTTTTCCAAAATTAAAACCATAAAAAAAGACACTCGGAAAAGGAGTGTCTTTAATTAAATAACCTTGTGGTTTTTTTATTCTTTTAAAGTAATATCAATAGCTGTTTTATCATCGATAGTGATTTTTTTAGAAGTTAACCCTTTATAAGAAAAAATAATGATGTCTCCTTTGTAAGCCTTCATTTTATAATTGCCATCAAAGTCTGTAACAAATTTTTTGCCACTATTTTGAATAACAATGTTTACACCTGGTAAACCTAAACCTTTACTGTCTTTTACAGTTCCAGAAATTGTAAGCGGTGTTTTTGTGGTAATTACAACAACACCATTTTTTGCTTTTTCGCCGTATTTTTTTGTTGTGTTTTCGTCTTTTATTACATCGGTACTTTTAATATCATTTGGGTTTACTTTTCCTAATTCATCATTAGATATTTCTTTGCTATCAAGTAAAATTAAAGGGTATTTACCTTCTTTAGTAGCATTTACACCAACTGAAACTTTCCAAGGGTTTACTTTAACTCCTGTTTTAATTTTCGAAATACTATCGCCATATCCAATTACTTGGGTTTTGTTTAAGCTATTAGAATAGCTTAAAGTGTTTTGTCCAGTACTTAAATTCCATGAACTTCCCTTTTTGGTTGTAATCAAAACCACACCATTCTTTCCTTTGTCTCCGTATTTTTTTGTTGACTGTTCATCTTTTAAAATATCTATAGATTTCACTTTTTCTGAAGAAATTTTGTCAAATTCTTTTTTAGTGATTTCTTTTCCATCTACAATATATAGGGGTTCTTTACCATCCTTAGTGTTTAAACTTATTTTGTTCGTTGGAGTTGTAGCGATAGCTATAACATCATCTAGATTTTTATTATTGATAGATTTGTTGTTTGAATGCCCTTTTTTAGTCGTGATTAAGATTACGCCGTTTTTTCCTTTTTTACCGTAAACACTTGTAGCAGCTTCTCCTTTCAAAACGGCGACTGAATGAATGTCATCAGGAGAAATTTTGTTAAATTCTTCTTTTTCCATCTCTTTTCCATCTACAATAAATAAGGGTTTTTCTTTTCCGTTAGAAATTTTTAATTTGCGGATTGAGTTTGTATAATTTGGATCGACCCTAAGCGTATCGGCTGTAATAATTCCTTTGTTGAATATAATACTATTACTAGCGATTATTTTGTTTCCTTGTTTAAATATAACATTGCTATCCTCAATAACTTTAGCGTCAGAAAAAGGTTTGCCAATTTTCAAAGATGTTTCCCAGTCTCTATAAAAACCATTGCTTTCTTCATTTTGTCTGTAAGCAAATGGTTTAATTGGTTTTTTACCATTTAATGTGTAATTACCAGAGCTGTTTTCGGTTTTAAATTTGACATCAATTCCAATAATCTCATTTTCGGTGTTTCGTTTTATTTTGCTAAACTCTAAAATCACCCCTTTTTCTTTTCCTTTTTTAATGGCGTTTTTAAAATTTTTCTCTGTAAAGTTTTTGGTAATAGTTACGTTAAAAGGTTTAAAGTGTTTAGGTAGATTTTTTTGAGTTTCTTTTTCTACGGGGCCAACACCACTCGTCGTTCCTGATTTAAAAAAGTAGAAAGGTTTTATAGGACCATCTGTTGCGTGATAAGTACAATGACCTCCCTCAGACTCAAATTTTGTAGTGATATTGATAATTTCATCCTTGTCGTTACGTTTTAGCTCAGAATAAATGAAATTTATTTTAATTAATTCTAGCTTACTTTTTATTTGTTCAAAATCTTTCTCGGATAGATTTTTATCAAAAATAATTTTTAACGTGTCAGATTCAGTCGGTTTTTGTGTATCAGATGTTTGTTCTTCGGTATTTGTTCTTCGCTTTTCAACATAAACTTCCTCCGTATTAAAGCTCATTAAAAATGCAGCCAATGCGGGTAAGACTAAAACATACTTAAGTAAATTGATTTTCTTCGATTTTGATTTGTGTAACATAACGATTCGTTTTTTGATTAATGAATTATAAAAATGATTACTTAAAGCCATTTGATGAGATGGCATACTTGTTTTAAGTAATATAGTTTGATAGCTTTTTTTGCAATTGAATTTTCGTTGCGTTTCTTGGTCGGCTATAAACTCTAGGTTTTGTTTTAAATCTTTATTATAAAGCCATATAAACGGATTAAACCAAATTGCAATACAGGTAAGTTGCGTCAATAAATTGTCAACAGAGTGGTATTGACTTGCATGTACTTTTTCGTGGGTAATAATTTGTTCTAGTTCGGTTTTGGTAAAATTGTTTGGGTTATACACGATCCAATTAAAAAACGAAAAAGGCGATGTGTTTTTATTGGTTGTTACAAAAGTAAAAGGGCCTTGTTTTTCGCTTTTATTTTTAAAAACCACAAAACCTAAAGAAGTTAACTGAATGATAAACCGAACAAAAAAACATAAAGCCCCAAGTGCATATATAGCAGGTAAATAATCTAAAATATTAAAAGGTTCTTCTGCAGTTTCCATAACCATGTCACGATAAATGAAATTTGTTGACACAGGTGTATATTCAATATAAACGGGAATAACAAAAAACGGAATTACAAAAGAAGTTATTAGGCCCAATAATAAAAACCAACGGTTCTGTTCAAAAAACGTATCACGTTCCAAAAACAGTTTATAACTAACATAAAAAATGGCAACTATGGCACTTACTTTTAAAAGATATTCCATGGTCAGTTATTTTTTTCAATTAAATCAATAATCTCTTTTAACTCGGCAACACTAATCTTTTCTTCCTTTGCAAAAAAGGATACCATATTTTTATACGAATTATTAAAGTAGTTGTTAATGGCAGTATTCATAAACCCTTTCCTGTAATCTTCCTTAGTAACAATAGGGTAGTACTGATGCGTTTTTCCGTAGGCATTATAGGCCACATAGCCTTTGTCTTCTAAATTCCTAATAATGGTCGAGAGTGTATTGTAATGCGGTTTATCCGTTTTAATTTCGGCCAATACATCTTTTACAAAAGCTTCTTCAAGTTTCCATAAAATGTGCATAATTTCTTCCTCTTTGTTTGTCAATTTCTCCATTTCACATTAAATAAGAATTAATATTAGGGCGTTACCACAAGGGTCGGGCTTTCCGCTATATCTTTTTTGTGCTAAA
>CAXBNH010000045.1:0-13879 GCA_963976905.1 uncultured Algibacter sp. | reverse complement strand
ATTGAATACATGACCTTTTTAGCAGATTGGTATACTGATAATTCTGAAAAAGGCATCGGTTTTTTCCAAATTGGTGGTGGTATTGCTGGTGATTTTCCGATTTGCGTCGTGCCGATGCTCTACCAAGATATGGAACGCACAGACACACCGTTTTGGAGTTATTTTTGTCAAATAAGCGATTCAACAACCAGTTATGGATCCTATTCTGGAGCTGTTCCAAATGAAAAGATCACTTGGGGGAAATTGGACATCAATACCCCAAAATTCATTATAGAAAGTGACGCAACCATTGTTGCCCCATTAATATTTGCTTACCTATTAGATATGTAATTATGAACAAGAAAAACGACAACCTTAAGCGTGTTATAGTTGACTTCAAAAAACTAACACCTGAAATTTTAGCATTATTGGTTGATAAATACCCACATGGTTATGACGATGACAATGTTATTTCCTTTAAAAATGCCAATAACGAATGGGTAGAGTGTGTGGAAGTTACAACCGAGGACACTAAATACTTGGTAAAAGTAAGTACCAAACTTCAAGTGACCATGGAGAATTATGATGAGGATGATTATGAAGATTATGACGATAACGATCCAGATGCTATTCAAGAGCCAGACATCGCTATTGAAGATGAAGATGATGAGGATTAATATGCGTTAAATTTTCATTTACATTTTAATATTTTTTGTACTTTAATAGTGGTCAAACTTTTATTGTTAAAAGCAAAAATGGATATGTGATTTAAAAGTAACTTTGATGTGGCCATTGTGTTCTTAAATTCAGTTTCAAACAAATTAATAGTTGTATATGGAAACATCATTTCACATGTCGCTGCCGTGTTTAAGCGTTAAAGAAACAAAAAACTTTTATCAAAACATTATAGGGGCTTCTTTAGGAAGATCTACCCAAAACTGGGTAGATGTCAATTTATTTGGCCATCAAATAACGTTTATAAAAGCTGCCAAGTTTAATTTCACAAATCCAAATTATGTTTTTGAAGGCAAAATTTTGCTCTAAATAAGACCGGAGAGCATTTGTCGTTTTTCATAAAAGACCCCAATGATTACATGCTGGAATTTAAGAGCTTTAAGAAACCTAAAGACATATTTAGTAAATAATGTACACCGTTGTTGCTTATCAAGTAGCAAATACTGTCAACATAAAATCGTGCAAACAGGAACTCCCTTGGCAGTTGTTGTTTCAAGATAGTGATGAACTGTATTTTAAGGTTTCGGAAACATCCTTTGTATATTTGTTTCAGTATGGTGTGGTAAGTTTCTTCAATTTTGACAAGGAAACGATAACAGACGTTTTACAAAAAGTAAACCTTTTCAGTACAAATTATTTATCCGAAAAACTATTTGATTCCATAGTAGTAAATGTTAAGCCCAATAACTTAAAGGTTGAGTTTGATAATATTGTGCTTCCAGATTTAGATGAAGAAATGATTAGGTTGGTAATGCTCAACCTATCGCAATCGGTGGCTTTAGATCGATATTCAGAAATAACAGAAGAGTTGCTGTTTGAAACCAATAAACACACGTCTTATTTAGAGGAAAAAGGACAACTTGATATTTCTGGAAATAAACTGAAACGTTTTATAGGCAGGGTCTTAAATATAAAAAACAAGATTTCTGAAAATCTTTACATTTTCGATTCACCCGAAATCACTTGGGAGAACGAGCAGCTCAATAAACTTAACCAAGACTTGAAACGTACTTTTGATTTACAGGACAGATACCGATTGATACATGACAGAATAGATATCATTAAAGAAAACCTGGAACTTTTTAGAGATATTATGGATCATAAAGAAAGTAGCAAATTGGAGTGGATCATCATCATCCTAATTGTTATTGAGGTCATTGATTTATTTATTACAAAGTTAATTGTCTAATCTAAATACAAACTCAAAACAGATATATAACAATTTGGCTACTGGTGGTTTTAGGATGAAATCATTTTAAGCAAATCGGGCTTGTGGTAGACGTGTTTCCGATAGGTTATTTCAATTTAATTTTAATTTTTATCAAAATGAAAACAAAATCTGTATCATTACTTATTGTTTTTACAACGGTCTTTTTTACCCTTTCAAGTTTTAAATCAGCTATTAATATCCAAGAATCGACTGTAATAGCTATTTATGATGGACATGAATCGTATGGCTATAATTTTATAGGAAAACATGCCGATGGCGAAACGTTTACATTAACCTTTCAAAAAGTGGATGATGCTGTTTTAAAGGAATTCGATTTAGAATCTGAAGCATTTATTAAAGCAACTTTTAAAATCACATACAAAACAAAAGTGCTTGTGACCAAAGACGCCGATGGTTTTGAAGATGAAGAAGAAGTCAATACCATTACCAAACTTGAAAAATTGTAAATGATTTTTTTTAAGTGAATAGTTTAGGCTTCCTTTTGGGAAGCCTTTTCTATAAAAACGTCACAAATAAAAACACCATACACAACCACATATTCCAAGCCAATAATCCAAAGGTTTTCTTGATTGTCTGTATTTGAGTAAGCCAAATAGCTTAATATTATGGCAAAACTCCAAACCAACGGGAATTTATATTTGGTAAAAACCGACAAAATCAAAAGCGTTGCCACATACCAAGGATGCACCGTGGTAGCTGTAAAATAGTAAAAGGATAACACCAACAACATGGCTGTAATAAATTGAACCGTTGTTTTATTCCTTCGGAAAAAGCTTAAAATCAAAATGAATAAAATCATAACTACAGGAGTGATTTTTCCAATAATGGCAATCTGGTTCCAGCCTTTTAAAAAATACCCAATGCTTCGGGCTATATAGTATAAACTGGCATTAAATTCAAATTTGTGAAACCATAGTCCAACGGTTTTCGTATAGTTTGCAATAAATTCAGAAGTATAAAAAGGTGCAAAAAACAGCAAAGTTGTCATGCCAATAATCCCATAAAAAGCAATCAATTTTGTCATTCCTTTTTTAACGTCATTGTGAGGACGTAACGACAAAGCAATCTCATTATTTGGAAAAAACGGCTTTGTTCCATTCGCCATGCCTTTTCGTTTTACAAACCATTGAAAAAACAACGGTAAAAAGATTAAAGGAATCAATTTAATAGAGACCGAACATGCTAAAACCACCGCTGCAAATGGCCATTTCCCAATTTGTAATAAATACAGGCACCAAACCAAAAAGAAAATCATAATGCCTTCAAAATGAAGGTTTCCGGTAAGTTCAATGATGATAAACGGATTTAAAACATACCAAAAAATATGATAAACAGGCATGTTAAGTCTTTCCAGTAATTTTTTGCCGAAATAGAGCGTTCCAAAATCTGCAGCAATAATAAGTAAACGCATCACAATGGCAGAACCTAAAATACTTTTACCTGTAAATAATCCCGCAATTACAAAACAAAGTTGGTTTAAAGGTGGATAATTGGTAAAATGACTGGCGTTGAGCATGCCCATGCCGGTATATAACTCTTGAGATTGGGCTACTGGAAATTCGCCTTTTGCTATAAAAGATTCAACAGTATATAAATACGGGTTAAAGCCTTCTAAAATCATACGGCCATCCCAAATAAAACGGTAAAAATCTTGAGACAAATTGGGAATGCCCATTATAAAAACTGCTTTAAACAAGAAGGCAATGACAGTTAAAAACTGGATGTTGTGCCTGTAGGTTTGCATTAACTTGTAAAACAGGAAAAACAAGGTGCTATATATAAAAATGAGCTTTGTGTAATCGGTACGCTCTAAGCCATATCCAAACCAAGCGAACAATAGCAAACTGGAACATGCTATTAGCAAAGGTGTTTTATAAATTTTAAATAAAGCAGAGTTAAAAAGCATGTGCCAAATATAATATTTATTGTTGGTCGGTTTTTAAGCGACATCCTTTTGAACCATTTTAAAATGATTTATAAATATTTACCATTACATGACATAGGTCATAATTTAAAAAGGAATACCCCTTTAATTTTGTCATATTATCAAAAAGCAAATCTTAAAAAATCAATATAAAAATCAAAATATCTTAATTATGAATATTTCGCATATAGAGCATATCGGTATAGCGGTAGATAATTTGGAAGATTCCATTAAATACTATGAAGACGTCTTAGGTCTTAAATGCTATGCCGTTGAAAAGGTTGTTGATCAAAAAGTGAAAACAGCCTTTTTTTTGGTAGGTACTACAAAAATTGAATTATTAGAAAGCACATCGCCAGAAGGGGCCATTGGAAAATTTATCGCAAAAAAGGGTCAAGGCATACACCACATCGCTTTTGCAGTTGATGATGCCACTAAAGCCTTAGAGTTAGCTGAAACGCGCGGTGTAACACTTATCGATAAGGTATCCAGAAAAGGCGCAGAAGGCTTAAGTATTGGATTTCTTCACCCAAAATCAACCCAAGGCGTGTTAACCGAGCTGTGTTCAAAAGGATAGCCGTCAATCAAAAATGCAACCGTATTTAAAATAATATAAAGTAAAAAAGATAGCCTTATGTCTAATCAAGATAAAATTAATGAACTCATTGAAAAAAGAGTAAAAGCAAAACTGGGAGGCGGTGAAAAGCGTATAGATTCCCAACATGCTAAAGGAAAACTAACCGCTCGAGAAAGAATTGATCTTCTTCTGGATGATGATAGTTTTGAGGAGTTTGATATGTTCGTAACCCACAGGACCAAATCTTTTGGGCTCGATAAACAAATATATTTATCAGACGGTGTTGTAACGGGCCATGGTACTATTGATGGAAGAATCGTTTACGTGTTCGCACAAGATTTTACGGTTTTTGGTGGTTCGCTTTCTGAAACCTATGCTTTAAAAATCTGTAAAATCATGGATATGGCCATGAAAATCGGTGTTCCCGTTATCGGACTTAATGATAGTGGTGGCGCCCGTATTCAAGAAGGGGTTCGCTCGCTTGCTGGCTATGCCGAGATTTTTCAAAGAAACATTATGGCATCAGGAGTTATTCCGCAAATTTCTTCTATAATGGGGCCTTGTGCTGGAGGTGCGGTGTATTCACCAGCGCTTACAGATTTTACCATTATGACAGACCAAACCAGTTACATGTTTGTAACGGGCCCCAAAGTAGTACAGGCCGTTACGGGGGAAGTGGTTAGTGCCGATCAATTGGGAGGTGCAAAAATCCATTCCACCAAATCTGGTGTCTCACATTTTTTAGCAGATAATGACGAAGAAAACCTATTGCTTATTAGAAAACTGTTAAGTTATTTGCCTTCCAATAATTTGGAAGAGGCGCCCATTATTTCATCTAGTGACCCAATCGATAGGTTGGATGATTTTCTCAATGATATTATTCCAGAAAACGCCAATCAACCCTATGATATATTAGATGTTATATCTACCATTACAGATAACGGCGAGTTTACTGAAGTCCATAGAGATTATGCAAAAAACATTGTAGTTGGTTTTGCTCGGTTTAATGGCCGTTCTGTGGGTATTGTAGCCAATCAACCTAAATATTATGCGGGTGTATTGGATTGTGAGGCTTCTAGAAAAGCAGGAAGGTTTGTGCGCTTTTGTGATGCTTTCAATATTCCAATTATAACCTTGGTTGATGTTCCAGGGTTTTTACCGGGCACCGGACAAGAGTATGCTGGCATTATTCTGCACGGCGCAAAATTGCTATTTGCCTATGGCGAAGCTACCGTACCTAAAGTGACCATTACGTTGCGTAAATCGTATGGAGGCGCGCATGATGTTATGAGCTGTAAGCAATTGCGGGGCGATTTGAATTACGCTTGGCCAACTGCAGAAATTGCGGTTATGGGCGCTAAAGGGGCCGTGGAGGTTTTGGAAGGTTCTAACATCAATAAAATTGAAGATACCGAAGAAAAACTTCATTACATAGAAGAAAAAGAAAATGAATATAATATCAAATTTGCCAACCCATACATTGCGGCAAAATATGGTTTTATTGATGATGTGATCGAACCTAGAAATACACGATTCAGAATCATCAGGGCATTAGAGCTTCTTGCCAATAAAAAAGAAGTAAATCCACCAAAAAAACACTCAAATATCCCATTATAATGTCACAGATACTATTATATACCGACCCCATAAGTGAAGGCTATGTTATTTTGATTACGGGATTGATAATCGTTTTCAGCGGCCTGATAATTTTAACCTTGTTCTTTAAGTTCGCACTGCCGGCCATACTTGACATTTATAAGGCCATGAAACGAATTGGGAGCAAGAAAACAGCCCCAGTTCAGCCAAAAGTTGACAAACGGCAGTTTACGGGTGAAGTTGCAGCGGCTATTTCGGTCGCCATCCATATGTACCTTGATAAGCAGCACGATCAGGAAAATGCCATCTTGACTATCAAACAGGCACGAAAATTATACTCGCCATGGAGTTCAAAAATTTATGGCACACACCAAAACAGATTGTAAATAACCTGGGCATATTAAGTAATACTTATAACAATGAAAAATTTCACATTCAAAATAAACGAAAACAATTATAGTGTTAAAATCCTTTCGCATGAAGATAGCACCATAGATTTAGAAGTAAACGGTACCTCATATTCTGTAAAAATGAAAGAGGACATTAAATCGGCCAAAACGCCAACCCTTGTAAGAACGGCATCAAGAACTGCGGTAGAGCCGGTTAAAATAAGTTCCAACGCCTCTAAAACTAAAATTACAGCGCCTATTCCAGGCGTGGTTCTATCGCTTCATGTAAATATAGGCGACAAAATCAAGGAAAACGATTTATTACTCGTTCTGGAAGCTATGAAAATGGAAAACAGTATTGTTTCTGAAAAATCAGGTACGGTTACCGCCATTAATGTCAAGATGGGCCAGCAAGTACTGCAAAGCGAAGTGATGATAGAATTGGAATAAACATAAAAAGTCATTTTTAGATAAAAAATGAACCTTTCATTTTAAGTTTAACAATGGCCAAAAAAAGAAAAAAATGAAGAAAATAGTATTAATATTCGGAATTCTATCACTACTTATTTTTGCAAGACCTATACTAGGACTAACCTCAGGGGCTTCAAATCCAAAAACAGCTACAACCCTCTTACAGGCAACAGATACAGTTGATGAAAGTTTTGTATCCGAAGCCTTTGATGGCATCGTGCAATTTTACCAATATACCGGTTTTGCGAATGCCGAAGCGGGAAATTTAATAATGATTTTGATAGGCATCATTTTCATATACCTAGGCATCAAATTTGATTACGAACCCCTTTTGCTCGTCCCCATTGGAACAGGAGTAATATTGGGCAACATTCCATTTGTAGCAGGAAACCAAACCGGTATTTATGAAACAGGTTCGGTATTGAATTATCTATATTTTGGGGTGGTAAAAGGTATTTATCCGCCCTTGATATTCTTGGGGATAGGTGCCATGACCGATTTCTCATCGCTCATTGCCAACCCTAAGCTCATGCTTTTGGGGGCTGCTGCCCAAATTGGTGTGTTTGCCACGTTTTTAGGGGCACTTTAGGGTTTAACTTGCCAGAAGCCGGTGCTATTGGTATTATTGGTGGAGCAGATGGCCCTACGGCCATATTCCTGTCTTCAAAACTGGCCAATGGCGTTAATATTTTGGCAGATGGCACTACCGTTAAAAATCTTATAGGGCCTATTGCTATCGCAGCATATTCGTATATGGCATTAGTGCCGGTTATTCAACCACCCATTATGAAGTTGCTCACTTCTAAAAAAGAACGATTAATAAGAATGAAACCCCCAAGAGCGGTTTCCCAAAAGGAAAAAATGATTTTCCCAGTAGTCGCTTTATTATTAACCACCTTTATTTCGCCAAGTGCTTTACCATTGTTAGGGATGCTGTTTTTTGGTAATTTATTAAAGGAGTCTGGTAGAACAGAACGCCTTGCAGACACAGCGCGAACCAAATTGATTGATATTGTAACCATCCTTTTAGGGGTAACGGTGGGCGCATCTACACAGGCAGATATCTTTATCACTAAAGATTCTATGTTGATTTTTGGACTTGGAGCCATATCATTTGTTATCGCTACTATGGGCGGACTTCTTTTTGCGAAAGCAATGAACCTGTTCCTTAAAGGGGATAATAAAATCAATCCACTTATTGGTGCGGCAGGTGTTTCGGCAGTTCCAGATAGTGCTAGGGTGGTGCATGCTGAAGGTTTAAAAGCCGATAAACAAAACTATTTGTTAATGCACGCCATGGCACCAAATGTAGCGGGGGTCATAGGCTCTGCCATTGCCGCAGGAATCATATTGAGTTTTTTAGGATAATTGAAGAGATACAATAAAACGAATTTTAAATTTTAGAAACATGGATTTACCAAATAAAATGACAGCAGATGAGGCCGTAAAATTAATAAAATCGGGTAATAGGGTTTTGATTCAAGGCGGTTCGGCAACACCGCAAACATTGATACGGGCTATGGTGGTGCGGGCTTCAGAATTAAAAAACGTAGAAATTGTTCACTTACATACCGAAGGAGAATGTGGTTATACCGCTCCCGAATTAAGGGAAAGTTTTCATACCAAGGCATTTTTTATTGGTGGGAACATTCGTAAAATGATTGGAGATACCGCCGATTACATTCCTATTTTTTTAAGTGATATCCCAAGTTTGTTCCGAAACGGATATATGGATTTAGATGTGGTTTTGGTAAACGTATCACCTCCAGATAAACACGGGTTTTGCTCGTTGGGGGTTTCGGTAGATATTGTCATTTCCGGTATTGAGCAAGGTAAAAAAGTCATTGCACAGATAAATCCTAAAATGCCACGTACATTCGGCGATGCCATTGTGCATATCAAACATTTTGATGCCTGTGTGGTAGTTGATGAAGATTTGCACGAAATGAAATTTGTGGCACCTTCCGAAGAAGAAAAAGCCATAGGTAAAAACATTGCAAATATTATTGACGATGGCGCTACGCTTCAAATGGGCATTGGTGGTATTCCAAATGCGGTTTTAACTTATTTGAATAATCATAAAAACTTGGGTGTTCATACCGAAATGTTTTCCGAAGGCATTGTGGATTTAGTGGAAAAAGGCATTGTAAACGGCTCCAAGAAAAAAGTGAACCCGTATAAAATAGTGTCCGGATTTGCGATGGGAACCAGACGACTTTATGATTTTATGGATGACAATCCAGAAATAGAAATGCTGGATATCGCATATGTGAACGATACATCCATCATCCGTCAAAACCCCAAAGTGACCGCCATTAACTCGGCCATCGAAATTGATTTTACAGGTCAGGTCTGTGCCGATTCTATTGGGACAAGGATGTTTTCTGGCGTTGGTGGGCAAATGGATTTTATGCGAGGTGCCGCCCTTTCTAAAGGTGGTAAACCCATCATAGCCGTTACTTCTACCACCTTAAAAGGGGTTTCCAAAATTGTGCCTACCTTAAAATTGGGTGCAGGTGTAGTGACCACACGGGCACATGCCAGATATGTGGTTACAGAATATGGGGTTGCCGAATTGTTTGGAAGAAGTTTAAAAGAACGTGCAAAATCCTTACGTGATATTGCGCATCCAGATAGTAGGGAAGAATTAGATAAAGCTATTTTTGAAAGATTCGGGAGTAGCATTATGGTATAATAAATTAAGTGTCATTTAATACATAATGAGATGAATACTAAAAACAAATCACTTTTTTCAGATTTTAATCCCGTTTCAAAAGAGGAATGGATGGAAAAAGTGACCGTAGATTTAAAAGGCGAGGATTTTAATAAAAAATTGGTTTGGAAAAATTTGAGCGGTATTGATATAGCG
This sequence comes from uncultured Algibacter sp., assembly GCA_963976905.1. Taxonomy (GTDB): domain Bacteria; phylum Bacteroidota; class Bacteroidia; order Flavobacteriales; family Flavobacteriaceae; genus Pseudalgibacter. The sequence continues at coordinate 4,108 of CAXBNH010000045.1, read as the reverse complement.
CCGTTTTACAATGCCGAGGACACCAGTCATCATTTGCCCAATACGGGTACAAATGCCCAAGACTTGATTAATTATCGAAACATTCCGGTTCAGTCTGCCGAAAGTGCCAATACATTGGCCTTAAAAGCTATTGAAGAGGGAATAACAGGTTTGCTATTCGATGTTAAAGGGAAACTGTCCATCAACCAACTTTTAAAAGAGATTAATTTAAATAACATAGCCGTTTCGTTTATTTTAAGTGAAAACGAAGTGGATTTGGCTAGTGATTTTTTTGCTTTCGCCGAACAAAATGTTACCGATGCCAAAAACCTAAAAGGGTATTTTGATTTACAGATTATTTCCAATTACCTTACAACTGCAACAGTCGATAAAAAGAAATTTGAAATTGATGCAACTCTTGTGAGACTAGCGGAAGCATATCCAAATTATAAGGCTATTACCATATCTGGGACTACCTATTTAAATGCTGGAGCAAACCAAGTTCAGGAAGTTGCTTATACCTTAAATGCTTTGGTGTTTCTTATTGAAAATTATTTAGATAAGGATATTTCTGTTGAAACCATTTTCAATAATTTACACATTCAATTGGCTATTGGTTCAGAATATTTTGTTGAAATAGGAAAATTTAGGGCGTTCAATAGTTTGCTTCATGAAGTGGCCAAAAAGTTAGGTGTTGAACAATTCAAACATGCGTTAACAGCCCAAACAGCCGTTTGGAACAAATCGGTTACAGATGCACATACCAATTTGTTGCGTGCCACAACCGAGGCGATGTCGGCTACTTTAGGTAATGTAGACGGCATTTTGATAGATGTTTACGATAAGACATTTAATGAGCCTTCTGATTTTTCAAGCCGTATCGCTGGCAATATTCTCACTATTTTAAAAGAAGAATCTTATTTTTCCAAAGTGGACAATCCTGTGGATGGAGCTTATTATATTGAAGAAGTGAGTAGCAAAATGGCAGAAAAGGCTTTAGGGCTTTTTAAGGATATTGAAGCGCAAGGCGGCTTTTATAAAGCATTTGAAGATGAGGTCATTCAGCAGCAAATTGCAGAAATACGCCAGCTAAAAATAAAACTGATTGGCCAAAGAAGGTTGCCCATGGTAGGGGTCAATAAATATCCAAACCTTATGGAAACCATTTCTTCAAGCATACTTTCAGATGGGGCGATTGAAAATTCTAAAGTTTTGACACCCCGACGGGCATCCCTAGAAATTGAGGCCATTAGAAAAGTAACGGAACAGTTGGTTGAAAAAATAAATAAACGGCCCGTAGTAGAACTCACAAGTTTTGGTAACTTGACCATGCGAAAAGCCCGTGCAGCATTTTCATACGATTTTATTGGGATAAGTGGCTTTGAGGTCTTGCAGGAAACCAGTTATGATACTGCTGAGGAAGCTGCCAAAACAAGTGCCTTATCACATACAGATGTAGTGGTAATGTGCAGTTCAGACCCTGATTATGACGAAAGTGCCTTGGCATTCGTAAAAACTTTCAGAAACATCAGTAAAGATAAAGTACTTTTGTTGGCAGGGAACCCAGAACATTTATTGGATGTTTTAAAACAAGAAGGATTAGATGGCTGCATCCATTTAAAATCGGATGTCATTACAACCATTTCAAGTGTTCAGAAAAAAATCCAGAAGGCATACAAGACTTTAGGTGTGTGACCCATGGTGCCATTAACAAAATAAGATAACGACATGAGACCAGATTTTTCAGATATAAGTTTAGATACAGCTCCCTCAAAAAACGCTGTTGCTTCAAATAATGAAGTGCTATGGAATACGCCCGAAGGCATTCCTGTTAAAAAACATTTTTCAAAAGAGGATATAAAAGATGCCGAACATTTACAGTTTGCAGCGGGATTGCCGCCTTTTACAAGAGGTCCTTACAGCACCATGTATGTGACCCGGCCATGGACCATTCGTCAATATGCAGGGTTTTCAACGGCCGAAGCATCCAACGCTTTTTACAGACGAAATTTGGCCGCGGGACAAAAAGGATTGTCTGTAGCATTCGATTTAGCAACGCACCGTGGTTATGATTCTGACCATCCACGTGTTACGGGCGATGTTGGTAAAGCAGGTGTGGCCATCGATTCTATTTTAGATATGGAAATTTTATTTGACCAAATCCCATTGGATAAAATGTCGGTTTCCATGACCATGAACGGCGCGGTTTTGCCCATTATGGCATTTTATATTGCGGCCGCTAAAAAACAAGGCGTGGCTTTAAACCAATTGAGCGGCACCATTCAAAATGATATTTTAAAAGAGTTTATGGTGCGGAACACTTATATCTATCCACCGTTGCCTTCTATGAAAATTATTGGCGATATTTTTGAGTACACCACCAAATTCATGCCCAAGTTCAACTCCATTTCAATAAGTGGGTACCACATGCAAGAAGCAGGTGCTACGGCCGATATTGAGTTGGCGTACACCTTGGCCGATGGTATGGAATATATAAGAACAGGTTTGGCATCGGGTTTGAAAATCGATGAATTCGCTCCCAGATTATCCTTTTTCTGGGCCGTTGGCATGAACCATTTTATGGAAATAGCCAAAATGCGTACGGCACGTATGTTGTGGGCAAAAATCATCAAACAATTCAATCCGCAAAACCCAAAATCCATGGCGTTGCGTACCCATAGCCAAACATCAGGTTGGAGTTTGAGTGAGCAAGACCCCTTTAATAACGTGACAAGAACCTGTATTGAAGCCATGGCTGCCGGTTTGGGCGGCACACAATCGTTACACACCAATGCTTTGGATGAAGCCATTGCGCTGCCAACGGATTTTTCAGCCAGAATTGCACGTAATACCCAAATTTATATTCAAGAAGAAACCCAAATTACCAAAGCGGTCGATCCTTGGGCGGGGTCTTATTATGTAGAATACCTCACTCAGGAAATCGCCAAAAAAGCTTGGAAACTTATTGAAGAAGTCGAGGCATTGGGCGGTATGGCCAAAGCTATTGAAACGGGCGTTCCGAAGATGCGCATTGAAGAAGCTTCGGCACGTAAACAAGCACGTTTGGATTCCGGACAGGATATTTTAGTAGGTGTGAATAAATTCCAAACCGATGAAAAATCAAGCATCGAGATTTTAGATATTGACAATACAGCGGTTAGGGATTCCCAAATTGAACGTTTGAAAAAATTACGGGCCAACAGAAACCAAGAGGTGGTGGATACCAATTTGAAAGCATTATCAAATTGTGCCGAAACAGGCCAAGGCAATTTGTTGGAACTGGCTGTGGAAGCTGCTGAAAATTTTGCTACTTTAGGAGAAATATCAGATGCTTTGGAAGTCCATTTTGGTCGCCATAAAGCAGATACTAAATTAATAAGCGGCGTGTACGGAAAAGAAGTAAATAACGATAGCACTTTTGAAAAAGCGCAACAACTTGCAGATAAATTTGCAGAGATTGAAGGGCGTCGCCCACGTGTGATGATTGCCAAAATGGGACAAGATGGACACGATAGAGGCGCCAAAGTCGTAGCGTCCAGTTTTGCCGATTTAGGTTTTGATGTGGATATGGGGCCTCTATTTCAAACACCAGAGGAAGTTGCCAAACAAGCCATTGAAAATGATGTGCATTTTGTAGGAGCCTCTAGTTTGGCGGCCGGACATAAAACCTTGATTCCACAACTAATAAACGAACTTGAAAAACTGGGCAGACCGGATATTTTGGTGTTTGCTGGCGGCGTGATTCCGGAGCAAGATTATAATTATTTATTGGAACGCAACGTAGCTGCCATTTTTGGGCCGGGAACGGTTATTTCCAAATCGGCTATTTCTATTATGGAGATGTATTTGGAGCAAGAGTGACTTTTCTTAAATAGTTGGCACAAAAACCCAGCGCATATTGTAAGTGCTGGGTTTTTATGCTCTAAATTTTTTGAAAATTTTGAAAAGAGTATTTTTAAAATGTTTTCTTGAAGGTTTCAATGATGGATTGTGCTGCCTTGACTGGCGAAATCTCAGCAGAAACAACCTCTTTTTCCAACTCCGAAAGTTGGTCTTTGATGTTTTTAGAACCGTAAAACAATTGCTTTAAAGCCTCATTGATGTTGTTATACATCCACTTGATGTTTTG
>CAXBNH010000044.1:0-14139 GCA_963976905.1 uncultured Algibacter sp. | reverse complement strand
AAAGTTCGGTAACCTATGGCAACCAATATAAAAATGGCTATTTGGGTAGAGATTTGTCTGACACAGGATGGGGATTGAAATTCGATTTTATCATTATACACGAATCCGGACATGAATGGTTTGCGAATAACATCACTTATAAAGATATGGCCGATATGTGGATTCATGAAAGCTTTACGGCCTATTCCGAAAATCTGTTTATCGATTATTATTACGGGAAAGAAGCCTCTGCCGATTATGTAATTGGCACCAGAAAAAAAATCATAAATGATAAACCCATTATTGGTTTTTACAACGTGAACAATGAAGGCTCTGGCGACATGTACTATAAGGGTGCCAATATGTTGCACACCCTACGCCAACTTATAGAAGATGACGAAAAGTGGCGACAAATTTTGCAGGGACTCAACACCACCTTTTACCATCAAACCGTTACCACACAACAAATTGAAAACTATATAAGCAAGCAATCTGGTATAGATTTAACGGCATTTTTCAATCAGTATTTAAGAGACACTCGTATTCCTACATTGGAGTATTCAATTAACAAAAAAGAATTGAAATACCGATGGACCAATATCGTTGATGGTTTTGATATGCCTATCCAAATCATCATTGATAACGAATCACAATGGATTTTACCAAATGCAAATTGGAAGACATTAGCTATTAAAAGTAAAAATCCTGACATAACAATTGATAGGGATTTTTATGTTGAAGCAAAAAAAACATAAACCTTTTGGAAATCGCAACACTTTATTTTGAACGTGATACCGACTGGTATGATTGGCTACTTAAAAACCATGAGCAAACGGAAGGTGTCTATCTTATTTTCTATAAAGTAAACCATGAAAAAACGAGCATGCGATGGGAAGAAGCCGTAAAAGTGGCACTTTGCTTTGGTTGGATTGATTCTACCGTAAAAAGTTTAGGAAACGGCAAACGGCAGCAATATTTTACGCCCCGCAATGAAAAAAGTGTTTGGAGCGCTCTAAACAAAAAGCATATCGAAACTTTGATTTCTGAGAATTTAATGCACGAAAGTGGTTTGAAAAAAATTAAAATAGCGAAACAAAATGGTAGCTGGACCGCTTTGGATGCTGTTGAAAAGGGCATTATTCCAAAAGAGCTGCAACTACAATTTGATAAAAACAAAGAAGCATTTCAAAATTACAACAACTTTGCGCCTTCATACAGAAAAAGCTATTTGCATTGGCTGAATCAAGCCAAACGAGAGGACACCAGAAAAAAACGCATAAATCAGATTATTGAATTATGCGCTAATAACATTAAAAGTAGAGACAATTGATAAATTGTAAACCAAATATATTCTAATTTGTATAAATATTCGACTCCATAGTACGCTGATTAATTGAACTACGGAATATGTCCAATATCCTTTTAGCAATTCCTGTCCAACCAAAATTACGACGTGCAAAACGTGCACCTTCTACAGAAAGTTCGTTACGCAATTTAGGATATAAAAGCGGCATAGACATCATGGCACCAAACTCTATAGGGCGGTGCGGATCTGCAAATAATGCTTGATTCCCGAAATCAATTAAATCATACAAACCACCATGTACAGTTACCACACTAGGTGTCCCACATGCCATCGCTTCAATAGCAACCATGCCAAAAGGCTCATATCTTGAAGGCATGACAAAAATATTAGCTGCTCTATATACATTAGCTAAATCTTCATCTGCCACATAGTTTTTCCATTTTATCTTATCCAATACTCCCAGCTCTCCTGCCAATGTTTTAAGTTTTTCTATACCCTCGTTATCTTGTTCAGAATCGCCACCAATGGCCGCCACCAAACGGGCTTCAGGACAAAGCTGAACAACCGTAGGCAAAGCCTGCAAAAGAAGGTCATACCCTTTATTATGAGCCATACGGCCAAGAGCAAGAATATCATTGGGGTGAATATCATATTTGGATCGAACCTTATCATTCTCTTTAGAAGGTACTGGAAAAAAACGGTTTTCATCAATTCCAGGGGGAATCATTCCGCAATTACGCGACAGCACATCGTATTGTTTGGTCAACAAATCTACCTGTGGCAATGTAGTTGCAATCACATAGTTACACATTTGATATACAAAATATTCTTTTCTGATGCGTTCTTTGAAACGATAGGTTTTTTCCATCTCTTTTTCGTCCATATCGCTTCCCATGGTATGCCGTTTCCACCACCCTAAAGAATGTGGTGTATGCACATGAGAAATACCCAATTCTTCAGCTATTTTCTGTCCTGCCCAACCTGCATCCCAGTAATGACTGTAAACAACATCATACTTTTTATGCTCCTTTTTAATAGCAGCCAAGCAATTGGTTACAAACTTTTTTAAGTGGTCATGCATATCCTCCTTTCTGATAAACTTTTTGCCACCAAAAGGAATACGCCATACACTGTAGTTTTCATCTACCACATCATATTCTGGTTGGTCTTCAAATTGACGGGTAACCAAATCCACTCTTTTTCCTAACCTACTAAAACGTTCAGCTAATTCTAAAACATAAACTACTTGTCCTCCTGTATCTGGCTTTCCTAATTCGGCATTTGCACCAACATATCCGTGCAAAGAGATCATCAATATTGATTTCATAGTTTCTATATTTTAGTGATTATTAATTATTTTCAAATCATGGCAAGCTGAGATATATTGAGCCGCAGACCATGCTTGATAGGCTTTCCCCATGGCTTTTCCTGTTGTGCCGTGTGCCCATTCTGTAAATTCCCATGGTTCTACCAATCCTTCTTTATTTATAAGTGCCAATTTGTGTAGTTCTGAAACAGCAACATCTTTCAAACCTAGTTTATTAATAAATTTCACCCAAAAGCCTCCTACAAAAGGCCATATGCCACCATTGTGATAATGATTGGGGATATTTAATAGGTTAACTGTATAATAAGGTTTCCAATCTGGATCTCCTGGCGTTACAACAGGGTATACATTAGATACTGGAAAAGGGTCATTAACACCTGAGCCTAACATGAACTTAAAAGTTTTATGGGCTTTTTCAGCATCAATAGTTCCATGTAAAAAAGCCAGAACGTTTCCAAAAACGTCACATCTCCAGCTAAAATCAAATGGTGTGGTTTGTGCGATTAAATATGAGGTATCCCCTAATGTAAACTGGCGTTCTGCGAAAGACACCGATTGAAATAATTTTTGTTGTGTTGAGGGCCAAAAATTCTGTAATATTTCTTTTTTAATGACTTGAGACCACCTAATATATTCACCAGCTTCTTCGTAATCGCCCAACATTTCCAGCATTCTACCAAAACAAACGTTGGCACGGTACCAAAGAATTTCATCATAGAGAATATTATAACTTCCTCCAAATAAATCAGTCCAATCACCAGCTTCTGGAATCTCTAGTAAAGCATCATTATTACTATCATGCGCGCCTAACCAACGCATGGTTTCCTTAATGTCTGAAATATATTGTCGAAGGAACTTAATATCTTTTGTAACATTCACATATTCATAAAATGCAATAATTACCCAGATACCACTATCAATAGAGCAGATACCACCTACCCCAGAATAATCGGGCACGTTGTCTTTTATGCGAACATTAGAAGGAATCTGCCCGTTTCGTGAAATATGTTCAAACAAGGTTATCAATGTTTGACGTTGGCATTGGTGGATGTCTTTATCACGAATAAGAGGAAGAGATCCTATAAGCGTTATGGCTCCATCACGCGCCCATACACTATGGTAATTTTCATCTGTTCCGCTTGGCTCATTGTCTTTTATAGAACAGGCAGAAAAACCGAGAGGCGTTATGTTCTTCTTTAAGGCTTCAATAGCTTTTTTATAGCCTTTTTTTATTAAAGCCATTTTTTCATCCTCATCTTCTGAAGCTATATTGTTCAGTTCTTGCTGGATAAAGAAATCTTCTGAATGGTTTTTCTCTTTTATATCCAAGCTTTCTTTTGGTAATATACCGTAATAGATCAAACCTTCAATAACACCATCGCCGTGGTTGCCTTCCGCATGATATATTTGTCTGTATTTTGTAAATTTATAGAGTTCTTCGTGTGCATTGGCTACTACAATACCTTTCACATCCTCTAGATCAAACATGGCCGAATCATTACCACTATCACCTGCCACCAAAACATTGCTTGATTTTAAATTTAGTTTTTTAAGCAACCATTGCAATGCATTGCCTTTATTGGCCCATTTTGGTAGTATATCTAAAAATTTGCTACCAGAATACACCACATTAATGTGCATATTGGCATTGGCAAAATCTTCTTCTATCCCCGAAATAAGCTCTGGCATGGCATCATAAAAAAAATAGCTTCTCTTAAATGAATGTTGAAATCTAAGCGGCTGCTCACTTATGGGATGCTCTATATTTTGTACGATACCTTCAATGGTCTTTATGTCCCAACCATCTTCAAGAACATCGTTAAACTCTTTTACAACACATTTATTTTTATAATCATAAATGTGGGTTCCTACTCCTGAAATGATATAATCAGGTTCGGGCAAAACACCTTTTTCAATAAGATTTTTAACATCATCAATGAGGCGACCTGTATTATAGGTTAGCAATACCTCTGTTTGGTCTTTATAGGTTTTCCATATTTTGGTAAAGTTCCCTTTTAAGGTGTGAAAATCAATTAATGTGTTATCAATATCAAAAGACAAGAGCTTGACAAGCCCTTTATTGGTTAATTCTGTATCCATATGTAAAAAAAGCATTCTTGTTTGTTTTAAATGATTTTAGCTAAAAACCATCAAAAAAACATGATTATTTGCTTAATATACACAAAAAAGAAGCTAAAACCTATATTTACCAGTATAGAGATTTTTTTTTATAAGAACTAAAAAAATTGATTGTTTTTAATACAGATTTCAAAATTAAAGCGCATTAAAGTTCTAAATTGAAAATGCAATATTGACTAAATACCACTGATAAAACTACCATAAGGATCTTTAAACTGAATCCCTTCAGAAAACCTATATTTACTTAATTGCTTAAATTCCACCAAGGCCCACAATACAAATTCCCTAACAAAATATGAGTCTTGTTTTGATAGATTTGATTGGTGTTCTCCCAATAAATCATCTAGTGGTGTAATGGTATCCAGCAAGTTTTTATAGTCTTTATCACGCAAGTCATCTAATAATTCAAAACCCTCTTTTTGATTGAAAAACCAAGATATGATATCATCATAAGGGCCTTCGTCTTCTTGTTTTTTAAGTTTTTCTATCTTCGGAAAAAACTCTTCAAACAAACTTTTAACCGCTTCGCCTATTAAATTATAAGCTACCACGGCAGCACCTTCCTGTTCGCCTTCATAAACGAGTTCTACTTTTCCCGTAATAGATGGAATAATGCCCACAAAATCACTCAACCTAATAGTGGTTATTTTATCGCCAGAAATTAAGGCGCGCCGTTCTGCAGTGCTTAATAAATTTTCTAGAGCGGTAATGCCCAATCTGGCACTTACGCCACTTTTAGCATCTATAAATTCGCTTTCGCGGGCCTCAAAAACAATCTGTTCTAATAAATCTCTAGCTAAATCTGGCACCAAAACGGTTTGTTTTTGATTTTCAACCAGCTTGGCCTCTTGCTCTGTTATTAATCTTGCCGTTTCAATATCTATTGGGTAATGAGTTAAAATCTGCGACCCAATTCTATCTTTTAATGGGGTAACAATACTGCCTCTATTGGTATAATCTTCAGGGTTTGCAGTGAATAAAAATTGAATATCCAGTGGCAACCTCAACTTAAAACCTCTAATTTGGATATCGCCTTCTTGTAAGATATTGAACAATGCCACTTGAATTCTGGCTTGCAAATCGGGCAGCTCATTAATTACAAAAATACAACGATTGGCTCGTGGAATCATGCCGTAATGAATCACCCTATCATCTGCATAACTCAACTTTAAGTTGGCTGCCTTTATGGGATCCACATCACCAATAATATCGGCCACCGTTACATCGGGTGTTGCTAATTTTTCTGCAAAACGTTCGCTTCGGTACAGCCAGACAACTGGAGTACTATCGCCTTTGTCTTTAATTAACTCTTTGGCGTATCTGGATATCGGATTTAATGGGTCGTCATTAATTTCGGAACCTTCAACATAAGGAATGTACTCATCCAACAGATTTAACATTAAACGCGCTAAACGTGTTTTTGCCTGTCCGCGCAACCCCAATAAATTGATATTATGGCGTGATAAAATAGCACGTTCCAATTCAGGGATTACGGTATTTTCATACCCGTGTACCCCTTCAAAAGTGGTTTCCTTATTTTTTAATTTCTGAATTAAATTATCTCTAAGCTCGTCCTTTATGGATTTTGATTGATAACCTGATTTTTTTAGTTCTCCTAACGTTTTTATGTTTTTCATTTGATAGCTTTTGGCTGTTTGCTTTTAGCTGTTGGCAATGCTTCCGTTATTTTTAAAGCTAGATGACAATACCTAAAAGCCAACGGCTAATTAATTATCCTCTAATTCGTTTTTTTCTATTGGTTTCGTAATCTTCAAAAATCATTTCGCCTAAACCTTTAAGTCCTGTATAGAATGCTTTTCCTTGGTTGGCATAGGTAAACTCTCTAACAAATTGCATTAAATAAGGATCCTGGGCAATCATAAAGGTGGTTATAGGAATATGAAGCTTTCTTGCTTGTTGCGCCATCATATAACATTTGTTTACTATATGTTTATCCAAGTCGTTACTGTTTTTATAATATTCGCCATCTGGCAAACGCAAACAACTTGGTTTGCCATCGGTAATCATAAATATTTGCTTATTGGTGTTACGTTTTCTTCGGAGTAAATCCATAGCCAATTGTAAACCTGCAACAGTATTTGTGTGGTAAGGACCGACTTTTAAATAGGGCAAATCTTTAATTTCAATTTGCCAGGCATCATTTCCAAAAACCAATATATCCAAAGTGTCTTTTGGGTAGCGGGTGGTAATGAGTTCTGCCAACGCCATGGCCACTTTTTTGGCGGGCGTGATTCTATCTTCGCCATACAAAATCATACTATGGCTGATATCAATCATCAAAACGGTACTCATTTGGGATTTATGCAGTGTTTCTTCCACTACCAAATCGTCTTCCGAAAGGGTAAAATCGGCAATACCATGACTAATTTGAGCATTTTTTAAACTTTCAGTCATGGATACTTTATCCAAAGCATCGCCAAATTGATAGTTCCTAAAATCGCCCGTATGCTCATCTCCCATACCAGGGTTTTTACTTTTATGATTGCCTTGTCCGCTTCGTTTTATCTTTCCAAAAATATGGTCAAGTGCTTGTTGCCGAATGGCGCGTTCTGTTTTTGCGGTAATTGCTATACCGCCACCGCTACCGTCATTCTCTATTTCCTCTCTTATATAGCCTTTCTTTTTAAGGTCTTCAATAAAATCGTCGATGGTGTATTCTGGTGTTGTGAGTTTATATTCCACATCCAACTGCCTTAACCAATCAATAGCTTCATCAAAATCGCCCGAAGTATGTGTGATAAGTTCTTTGAAAATCTCAAAAAGTTTATCAAAAGGAGATTGAAAAGGCGCTTCGTATTTCTTGAATACAAAACCTTTTCGTGAAGTAAAATTATGTACCATAGCCTGTATAAAAGTACTATAATTTTACACATAAACCCTAAAGAGACTATTGGATTTATTTATTCTTTAACAAGAATCTTTAATAGTAAAGACTACTCGACCCGCTTTAAGCCTTCAAAATCTTTTATTTTTATTTGTTTACCAATGGTAGTGATCAAACCTTCTTTTTTAAATTGGGAAAGCACCCTTATGGCAGATTCTGTGGCAGTACCAACAATATTGGCGAAATCTTCTCGAGACAACAACACACTTAATGTACCATCGGGATTGGCACCAAAACTATCATGAATATAAATTAAGGTTTCCGCCAATCGTTGACGAACCGACTTTTGAGCCATATTAACAATAATATCATCAGCTTCCCGTAAATCGTTTGCCATGCTTTTAAGCACATCAAAAGTAAATTCAGGATTTTTTTGAAGGTCTTTTAAAATCTCACTTTTAGGAATAAAACAAACTTCCATATCATTTAAAGCAGTTGCTTGCAGGTTTGATCTTTCTTCAGTTACTACGGAACGTTGCCCCAATAAATCGCCTTTCACAACCATTTTAACAATTTGGTCTTTTCCATTGGCGCTAAGTTTAGTGAGTTTACAAATACCATCTTTAACACAATAAACGCCGTTTAAGATTTCGCCTTCTTCAAAAATAACTTCTCCCTTTTTAATGATTTTTGAAGTTTTACAACTAGAAATACGCACCAATTCATCCTTGGTCAACGCCTTTAAAGAGTTAAATTGCTTAATGATACATTGTTCACACTTACTCATAATGACTATTTATAATTTTAAAATGCGCAAAACACCGCAACTATATAATCGAACGATTTAATGCAGTATTAAAAAAGGGACTTCGGTATAATAACTTATTTCTGGAATTGTTGGGTGAAATAAAATTTTCTGAAAATAGTTAAGATTTTTAGCCAACATGGTTATTAAATTTATCTTATTAGTTTCAACAAACTTTTCTACACCTTCTTCAATGTTTTTATTTGTTAAAAAATGAAAACTATGTTCGTGTTCGCTAAGATAATCATCTAAAAACTCCTTATTGGCTTTTTGATCTCCGTTCAATTCACCACCCTTCTTATCAATATATAATATTCTAGTAGCAGCGTTATTTCTTTTAACTACATCTGAAAAAGGTTTTAGGGTTTCGGTTAGGTAGAAAAAATGAAAATCTGTTGGAAAAGCAATTTCATCTAGCTTTATATATTTTGCATTTTCGGGGATAACCAAAGTGTTGCACTTAACCTTTGTTATAACGTTTCCTGTATTACTGCCAATATTATTTTTTTTGAAATTTGAGGCGCCTTTGGTGCCCATGGCTATGTAATCAATCTCTTTATCTACTACTTGTTTCCTAATAGAATCTATCATATAGCCTTCATCTATTATTGTAAAAAACCGTTGATTACCGTTTAGCGGTAAAGATTTTTTTATACGCTGTAGCGTTTCTTGCAATCGTTTTTTTGATGGTTTCGCCAAAACATCTTGTCTTACGACCCCTTCATTATTAGAAGTTTCAGTTCTCGCTAAAGTATCCGGAGGATTTATGTGCAATAAATAAAAGTTGCATGGCGATTTGCTAAAAAAATCGCATGCGTATTCAATTGCATTCCATGCATTTTTTGAAAAGTCAGTGGGAATTAATACGTTCATCATGCCTAGCTTGTTGGGTACAAAGATAAAAGCATGATAAATACTGAAATATGACCAAAATCATACTTGGCCGTTATTCAATAAATCAGTGTATATTTTGCAGTTGATTTAGATCCAATATTCTAATATTACGCCCTTCAATTTCAATAATACCCATATCTTTAAAACTAGAAAGTGCTCTAATTAAACTTTCAATGGCTATGCCAGCAACACTAGCTAAATCGTTTCTTGAAATACGAATAGCCTCATCTGGTTTTCGATTGAGTTTTTCGGCAAACATTAAAATAGTTGTTGCGGCCCGTCTTTTTACCGAGCTATATGCCATTTGCAATAATTGGTCTTTTACACCCGTTAGGTCTTCCGATAAAAGCTGTATAAGCTCTAAAGTGATGTTATGATTACTAGTAAGCACGTCTTTAAGTTCACTTTTAGACAGGCTAATTAAGGTTGTTTCCTGAATGGCTGTTGCCGTTTCTTGATAGGTGGTGTTTTGCGTAAAAGAAGTGTACCCAAACAAATCATCTTCTTTATATACGGCTGTGGTTAGGTTTTTTCCTTGCTCATCAAATTTATGGCACTTTACCAATCCTTTTGATATTAAATATATATAGTTTGAATTTTTGCCTTCTTCATAGACTATTTCGCTTGGCTCATAGTTCATTTCCTTTCCGTTATCATCAAAAAAGTTTTTAAGATCGTTAAGTGTTCTTATTTCATCATTATCATCTGATGTTGCGCCTTCTTGTTCTGTACTTATATCTTTCAAAATAGATGCTTTGGCGAGTCTACTTTCTATGGCGCTTATCAATTCATCTTCTTCAAAAGGCTTGGTAATATAATCGTCTGCCCCTAAATCCATCCCTTTTCTAACATCTTTCCGCTCGGTTTTTGCAGATAAAAATATAAAAGGAATGTGCTTGGTTTCATTGTTTTTAGCAAGGGCTTCTAAAACGCCATAACCATCTAATAGTGGCATCATAATGTCGCAGACTATAATGTCTGGCAAGTTGCTTATGGCTATTTCAACACCTTTTTTGCCATTAGGCGCTGTAATAACATCATAATTAGACAGTTCTAACAATTCTGCCGTATTTTCTCTTAGAATAACATCATCTTCAATTAATAATACTTTATTCATTATTCTGCTTTATTTTTTAATGTAATTGTAAATGTACTTCCTTTATTTTCTTCGCTTATAAAACCGATGCTTCCGCCTAAATTTTCTAAATGACTTTTTACAATATTCAATCCAATACCTGTTCCTTGGGTAAGCAATGCGTTTTCTGCTCTAAAATAGCGATTAAATATTCTTTTTTGATCTTCAATGGGAATACCTATTCCGTTATCTGAAATTTTAAAAATGGTATTCGTATCATCTTGAGCTACATGAATGTCTATTATAGAATTTTCTGAAGAATATTTAATAGCATTATGTACCAAGTTCGATAATGCCAACTCTACTGTTTTTTCGTCTTGATATAATGACATCCCATCAATATTTTCTGGATAATTAATCTTCTGGCCCTCTTTTAAAAGCATATTGGCATTATAAACCACCTCATTAATTACTTTACTTAATTTAAACGTGCTGAAATTATAATTAATCTTGCCCGTTTCTAATTTCTCAATCGATAAAAAGTCATTCAATATATTGTTTAGGTAGTGTACTTTATCTGAAATGGTTTTTATATGCTTATCTCTTTTTTCTTGTTGTTCCGATAATTTATACTTACCCAACAACATGGCCGATGTTAAAATACCACTTAAAGGGGTTTTAAACTCATGGGAAACTAACGACAAAAATTTTGTTTTTAATTCATTAAGTTCCTTTTCCTTTTTTAGCGCATTGCTTATTTTATTTTGGGCTTCAATACGTTTTTTTATTTCTACGTCGCGCTCAGTATTAACTATTTTAAGCTCTTTTACAATATTGCTTAACTCCTTGGTACGTCCTTCAACCTTTTTTTCTAATTGAGAATTCAACTCATGTAATTCTATTTCTTGCTGTTTTCGAATTGAAATATCAATTACTAAGGCCATCACAAAAGATTCGCCACCAATATTTAAAGGATTTAAACCAGCCTCTACAGGAAATGAGCTACCATCTTTTCTGGCCCCATACAAGTCTCTGCCCCGCCCCATTTGCCTGCTTTCTTTATGCTTCATAAAGCCTTCAACATGGGCACCATGTTGTGCATGATACTTTTGAGGGATTAATATTTCTAAAGGCTGATTTAGTAGTTCATCTTTCTGGTAACCAAACATTTTTTCTGCTGAAAGATTAGTGGAAACTATTTTTTGTTGGGCATTAATCACAATAACACCTTCTGAAACAGCTTCAAAAAGCACATTAAATATTTCTTTATCACTTTCTATCATTATATTTGGTTACATGTTTTATCATCAAAATTAAACTTGAACAGGTTTTACTATAAAATAAATGTTTTGTAAAAATATATAAAACATGACAAATATCATATTTAAAACATACATCATTTCTGACTTTTGTAGCAGGTATAAATGAGCAAATAATAATGAGCAGTAACACGTGTTTTCACTGTGGTTTAGATGCTTCATCTGCAAATATTGTGTATGATGAAAAGTCGTTTTGTTGTAACGGTTGTAAAACTGTTTACGAGATATTTTCTGCAAACGATTTAACCTGTTACTACGATTTGCAGCAAGCTCCAGGGGCAACCCCAAAGGAAATAGAGGGCAAATACAACTTTTTGGATAATGCTAAAATAGTTGAACAACTCTTGGAGTTTAATGACGAAAACACACAGATTGTAACGCTTTACATTCCACACATCCATTGCAGTTCTTGTATTTGGATTCTTGAAAACCTAAACAAATTAAACCCATCCATAAGTGCATCTATCGTAAATTTTGGAAAGAAAACGGTTCGTATTACTTACAACAGCGAAAATTTAACGTTAAAAGAAATCGTTAAATTGTTAAGCCGTGTTGGCTACGAACCTTTTATAAGTTTAGATGATTATAGTGTGGGCAAAAAGCACGTTGATAGGTCTTTAATTTACAAATTGGCCATTGCTGGATTTGCTTTTGGGAACATTATGTTTTTGTCGTTTCCAGAGTATTTTCAGGTGGGCGAATTTTGGCTTGAGCAATTTAAACATACGTTTCGTTGGCTCATGTTTACGTTTTCATTGCCCGTGGTTTTCTATTCGGCGCAAGATTATTTTATTTCGGCCTATAAAGGTTTGCGTTCTAAAATTTTAAATATTGATGTACCCATTGCTTTGGGAGCTATCGTGCTATTTTTAAGGAGTAGTGTCGAGATTATTTTTGATATGGGTTCTGGTTTTTTTGATAGTTTGTCTGGTCTTATTTTCTTTTTATTGCTCGGGAAATTCTTTCAGCAAAAAACCTACAATTTCCTATCGTTTGAGCGGGATTACAAATCGTATTTCCCGATTGGGATCACCAAAATTTCTTCCGATGGAAAAGAAGAAAATGTGCAAGTTTATGATATTGAAAAAGGAGACAGGTTATTGATTAGAAATGAAGAACTAATTCCTGTTGATTGCATTCTGATAAAGGGAATCGCGTGTATTGATTATAGCTTTGTAACAGGAGAATCAGATGCTGTTTCAAAAATATCGGGCGACAAACTTTACGCTGGTGGCAAACAACTGGAAGGCAGTATTGATGTGGATGTTTTAAAAACGGTAGAGCAAAGTTATTTGACCCAACTTTGGAGCAACGATGTATTCAATAAAAATAAAGAGGATGGTTTTACAACCTTAACCAATGCTATTAGTAAACAGTTTACAGTCGCAGTGCTCGGTATTGCATTTATTGCAGCATCATTTTGGATGTTCACGGATAGTTCAAAAGCGTTGAATGTCTTTACTTCTGTGCTTATCATTGCTTGTCCCTGCGCCATTGCTTTGGCGGCGCCTTTTACTTTGGGCAATTTGCTGCGCATTTTTGGAAAACAAAAATTTTATGCAAAAAATGCTTCGGTTATTGAACAGCTTGCTGCCATTAATACCATTGTTTTTGATAAAACCGGTACCATTACCGCTAATAAAGAAACATCTATAAATTATGAAGGTTCACAACTTTCAAATGAAGAAGAATCTTTACTGAAAAGCACCTTACGAAATTCCAATCATCCGTTGAGCCGCTCGTTATATTCTATTTTGAACGAACACAATATTATCACTTTAGATGCTTACGAAGAACACATTGGAAAGGGCATTCAAGCAAAGCATTTTCAAGATTCCATTAAAGTTGGCTCTGCGTCTTTTGTTGGTTTTAGTGCGGAAACAGCAACATTAAACACGGCTGTTCACATAAGCACAAACAACCAATACAAAGGTAAATTCACATTTTACAATAAATACAGAAAAGGGCTTTCCAAACTTTTCAATAAACTAAAAAAAGATTATGATTTAGTCATTTTGTCGGGCGATAATTCGGGCGAAAAAGAAAATTTGACCAAACTACTACCTGCAAAAACAAAGCTGTTTTTTAATCAAAAACCCGAGGATAAATTGGAGTACATCAAGCATCATCAAAATTCTGGCGCCAAAGTACTGATGATTGGTGATGGTTTGAATGATGCTGGTGCCCTGGCTCAAAGCAACGTAGGCATTGCCATTTCTGAAAACATAAATGTATTCTCGCCAGCTTGTGATGCCATTTTAGATGCCTCGAAATTCAACCAATTATACAATTTCATAAAAGCATCAAAATCTGCCATAAAAATCATCAAATGGAGTTTTGCGCTGTCGTTCATTTATAACTGCATTGGGCTTTATTTTGCAGTTACAGGACAACTAGCACCTGTAATTGCAGCTATTTTGATGCCTTTAAGTTCGATTAGCATAGTGATG
>CAXBNH010000043.1:0-14144 GCA_963976905.1 uncultured Algibacter sp. | reverse complement strand
AGAATACCAGCCTATTTTTGAAAAATACGGACTCATCAATGTGTTTTTAATCACACCACAAACCTCTGTTGAACGTATTAATTTTATCGATTCCATTTCAAACGGTTTCATTTACATGGTTAGTAGCGCCAGCGTTACAGGTAGCCAATCTGGTTTTGGTGATGAACAGACCAATTATTTTATGCGCATTGCCAACATGAATCTTAAAAACCCGCAGATCATAGGTTTTGGCATTTCAGACAACAAAACATTTACCCAAGCAACCACATACGCAAAAGGCGCTATTATAGGTAGTGCTTTTATTAAACATTTAACCACAAAAGGGCGTGATACTATCAAAGAATTTGTGACATTTGTAAGGCCATAAATTTATCTTTCATGTCCGAAATAAAAATAAAAAGAGTTGTTATAGTTGGAGCTGGTTTTGCGGGGTTGCAACTTGCCCAAGACTTGATAAACAACAAACATTACGAAGTCTATTTAATAGATAAACACAATTACCACCAGTTCCAGCCGCTCATGTACCAAGTCGCTACGGCAAGGCTGGAGCCCGCAAGCATTTCTTTTCCGTTGCGAAAAGTATTTCAGAAAGCAAAAAATGTGAGGATACGCATTGCCGAAGTAACACAAGTTGATTTTGATAAAAAACAGCTATCCACAACTATTGGCGATTTTGATTACGACCATTTGGTCATATCCATTGGCTGTACTACCAATTATTTTGGAAACAACAATCTAAAAGATTTTGCTTATCCTATGAAAACCATTCCTGAAGCCATACAACTTAGGAACAGGATTCTACAAACTTTTGAAGACGCATTAAACACCAAAAACCCAGAAAAATTACAAACTTTATTAAATTTTGTAATTGTAGGCGGCGGCCCTACTGGTGTGGAGCTAGCTGGGGCTTTATCAGAAATGAAACGCTACATTCTACCCAGGGATTATCCAGATAAGGATTTTTCAAAACTCACCATTTATCTTTTAGAAGGTGCCGCGCACACCTTAAGCCCGATGAGTAAAGGCTCGCAAAAAATGTCGCAAAAATACTTGGAGGAATTAGGCGTTATTGTCAAAACAAATACCATTGTTAATGATTATGATGGCACTATTGTGTCACTCAACAATGGCGAAAAAATTCCTTCTAAAAATGTTATTTGGGCCGCAGGGGTTACGGGCAATATCATTAATGGTTTTCCAAAAGCATGTTTTACTAAAGGAAATAGACTGATAGTAAACCGTTTTAATGAAGTGACCAATTTAAACGATGTGTATGCCTTAGGAGACATTGCTTATATGGAAACGCCAAAGCATCCGCACGGCCACGCACAAGTGGCTAGTGTAGCTCTACAACAAGCAAGTTTATTGGCAAAAAACCTAGAGAACATCAGTAACAACAACACAAAAAAGGCATTTGAATATACCGACAAAGGGTCGATGGCAACCATTGGAAAGCGTAAAGCAGTCGTAGATTTGCCAAAATTCAGTTTTCAAGGCCGCATGGCTTGGTTTACATGGATGTTTATCCATTTAATGCTCATTTTAAGCGTCAAGAACAAACTGTTGATTTTTATGAACTGGACGATTAGTTATTTCAATAACGATAGTACGCTTAGGATTATCATGAAACCTGTTGTTAATAAAGTAAAGCGGAAAATAGACTAAGCTGTTTTTACAACCTTCTTTTTACAATCATTTTATAAATCAAATTTTAAACGAAAACGATATAGTTTTTAAAATTTGAAAAAACAATTAAACAAACGTTTAATTTAAACATTTGTTTAAATTTGTACCGTAATTATAAAATGAAAAGTCAAAATGGACTTAAACGACAAACAAATCCAAATTCTTGAAACTGCAGAAGAACTTTTTTCTGAAAACGGTTTTGATGGTACTTCGGTACGACAGATTTCAAAAGCAGCAGGCATCAATATTGCCATGGTTTCCTATTATTTTGGCTCCAAAGAAAAACTTTTGGAAGCCCTTTTATTATATAGAATGTCTGATTTTAGAATGCAACTGGAATCGGTCATCTCAAAGAACAAACCGCATCTGGAAACCTTGGATGCCATTATTGCTTTAATCGTAAAGCGCATCCACAGAAACAGACGCACACATAAAATCATCAATTTTGAATATTCCAATGGTAGCAGAAATATTGATTTTGACAATTATCTAGCTCAAAAAAAAGAAAATCTAAACGTTATTGAAGCCTTTGTAAAAAGTGGTCAAGATACAGGTGTTTTTAGTTACAATGTAAATATTCAGCTTTTAACAACCACCATTTTGGGCACTTACTTTCATTTTTATTACAACAATAAATACTATCAAACTTTATTGAATCTTGATAATTCCTCCGTGGAATCTTATGTTCATAATGAACTCACACATCACATTCAAAATACCATTAAAGCACTACTTACCTATGAAAAATAAATTTTTAGTATATGCTGTGGTTTGTCTATTGTCCATTACAACAGGTAGAGCTCAACAAATACAAACGCTGACTTTGGAAGATGCCATGGCCTTAGCGCTTAATAACAGTACTACTTCCAAGTTATCAGACACTAAAGTTTTAACAGCCGAAAAGGAGTTGAACGTCACTAAAAACCTGCTCTATCCCGATGTGAAATTATCGGGCCAATACATGCATTTGACCAATGCTGACGTGAATTTAAAAATCAACACAGGAGATAGCAATTCAGGATCTGGAGGCACCCAAAACAATAATTCCCCAAATGTTAAGCAACTCTTGTTGGGTCAGGCCAGTGTGAATTTACCTTTGTTTTCTGGTTTCAAATTAAAAAACACTATTAAAGCCAGTGAAAATTTGTACCAAGCGGCAACATTCAACGCAAAAAATGATAAAGAGCAGTTGAGCATTCGGGTCATTAATGATTTTTTAAATCTGTATAAGGCAGCACAAACCATCAATTTAATAGAAGAAAATTTAAAAAGTGCCCAGCAACGTGTCACCGATTTTTCGGCGATGGAAAAAAATGGTTTGTTGGCTCGAAATGATTTATTAAAAGCGCAACTTCAAGAATCTAACATCCAATTATCTTTGGATGAAGCTAAAAAGAACGAAAACATTCTGAATTACAGATTGGCTGTATTCTTAAAACTTCCTGAAGGCACTAAAATTGAAACGGCGACTCCAGATTTTGGTTTAGTTTCAAAACAAACTACAACTGATTTGATAACCAGAAACGATTTGGAAGCATTGCGTTATCAAGAGCTGGCTTCCGAAGACCAAACTAAAGTAGCAAAAGGTAAATACTTTCCATCATTGTCGTTAAGCGGGGGCTATATCGCTTTGGATTTGCAAAACGCAATAACCGTTAATAATGCCATGAACATTGGCGTGGGTTTGTCTTATAATCTCTCTGATATTTTTAAGGCAAAAAGCGATGTGAAATTGGCAAAAAGCAAGGTTCAAGAACTTCAATATGCGATGGAAATAAAATCTGATGACATTAAAGTTGACATTGAAAATGCCAAACAAAATTATGAGTTGGCTTTGAAAAAATACAATGTCTATACCGATTCTGAAATTCAAGCAACAGAGAACTATCGCATTGTTAAGGACAAATACGATAATGGTTTGATGGACACCAACGATTTACTGGAAGCTGATGTGGAGCAACTCCAGGCAAAATTAAACCTCACCTACACCAAAGCAGACATTTCACAAAAATATTATGAATTGCTCATCGCTAAAGGTCAATTAACAAGCGCATTCAAACAGCACTAATTATTTCATTACCATGGAACAAAAGAAAAAAACCAATAAAAAATTCATCGTTATTATTTCTGTATTATTAACTATAGGTGTGGTTTATGGAGGCTATAAAATCATCCATTCGTTATCTCACGAAGAAACCGACGATGCACAAGTACAAGCCAATATGAACCCAATAATCCCCCATGTTGGTGGTTTTATTGAAAAGGTTTATGTGACCGATAATCAAAAAGTAAAGAAAGGCGACACTTTATTTGTCATCGAAAACAAAGATTATCTGGTAAAACTGGAACAAGCCGAAGCCAATTTAGCCGCTGCAAAAAGTGGCGTATCTGTATCTAAGGCGAGCATAGGTTCATACAAAGCAAATACTGCAACAGCTGCTGCACAGGTAAGTTCGGCAACCAGCAATATCGAAACCGCCAAAACCAAATTGTGGCGTGCCACCAATGATTTTGAACGTTATGAAAACCTGTACAAAAACCATTCCATTACAGCCCAACAATATGAACAAGCTTTGGCTGCCAAACAGGAAGCGGAACAACAAGTAAAAATGTTGGAAAGCCAACAAAAAGCGACACAAAGCCAGCAAAATGCTGCAGCGCAGCAAACCCACATATCGGAAGAGCAAGTATCGGTAGCCGAAGCCAATGTAAAAAGTGAACAGGCACAAGTTGATGCTGCCAAATTGAATGTATATTATACCATTGTAACGGCGCCTATTGATGGACAATTATCCAACGTAAGTTTACAAGCGGGTCAATTTGTACAGCCTGGACAATCCTTATTTTACTTAGTAAACACCGCTGAAAAATGGGTAGTTGCCAACTTTAAGGAAACCCAATTGGAAGCCATGAAAATAGGTCAGAAAGTAACCGTTACGGCAGATGCTTATCCAGACGAAACATTTGATGCCGAAGTTTCAGCGTTTTCGCCAGCAACAGGAGCTCGTTTTTCATTGTTGCCTCCAGATAACGCTACTGGAAATTTTGTAAAAACCATACAGCGCTTACCCGTAAAAATAGACTTTACAAAAAACAACGATTCAGAAAAACTACAAAAACTACGTTCGGGAATGAATGTGGTTGTAGATGTACATTTGAAATAACGTTAGTTGCTTTTTAATATCGTTATTATGTTATTGTGTTGTTTAGTCGAAATGCATCATAAACTGAATAATTAATAACCTAATAACTTTTAACAAAGCCAAAGAAATAAAATTACAGGTTTCAACCTTTTAACTTGAAAAAAAAATTCATGCAACCAGACGAAAATGACTTAGTTGAATACGGCTTCAGACGCGTCATTATAACCATTACAGCCATCATGTGTGCGCTTTTGGAAATTGTGGACACGACAATTGTGAATGTGGCATTGAATGATATGCGCGGAAGTTTGGGAGCTTCTTTAACCGATATTGCTTGGGTCATTACCGCATATGCCATTGCAAATGTGATCATCATTCCCATGACCAGTTGGCTGTCCAAACAATTTGGACGACGCAATTATTTTGCCACGTCCATCATCATTTTTACAACCGCTTCCTTTTTATGCGGCAATGCCGATAATATATGGGAATTGGTAACTTTTAGGTTTATTCAAGGCTTGGGTGGTGGCGCCCTATTAGTGACTGCACAAACCATCATTACCGAAATATATCCCGTAGCCAAACGTGGCATGGCACAAGCTATTTACGGTATGGGCGTTATTGTTGGCCCCACTTTAGGCCCGCCTTTGGGAGGTTATTTAGTTGATAACTTTTCATGGCCTTATATCTTCTATATCAACATTCCTATTGGGATTATTGCCACATTTTTAACCATTTTATATGTTAAGAGCCCTAAATATGGCGAAAAACTTAAAGCCAATCAGGTAGATTGGATAGGCATTATTTTATTGACTACCTTTATTGGGTCATTACAATTTGTTTTGGAACACGGCCAGCAAGATGATTGGTTTGACAACACATTAATAGTTGCATTAAGTGTCGCTTCTGTATTTGGATTGATTCTTTTTATATGGCGTGAGTTAACATACGAACATCCCATTGTGAATTTAAGGGTACTCCGAGATGGCAATTTAAGAATTGGTACCATCATGACCTTTATCATGGGTTTTGGTCTGTATGGCTCTACCTTTATCATTCCTATTTACACGCAATCGGTTTTAGGGTTTACTGCTACAGATGCTGGTTTACTGCTCATTCCCAGTTCCATAACCACAGGTATTATGATGCCTTTTATTGGTAAAATGTTACAAAACGGTGTACCTCAAAAATACTTGGTCACAGGTGGTTTTGTTATCTTTTTCGTGTACAGTTTATGGATGTACCTTATAATGACACCAGACACAGGCCCAGAACATTTCTTTTGGCCATTGGTAGTAAGAGGTGTTGGTTTAGGCCTGCTGTTTGTGCCCATTACAACACTATCTTTATCCACCCTTTCTGGAAAGGATATTGGCGATGGTGCTGCATTTACAGGAATGACACGCCAATTGGGAGGTTCCTTTGGTATAGCCATTATCACTACTTTTATTGCACGTTGGACGCAACAACACCGTGTGGATTTGTTGCCAAACCTAAGTGCTGTAGATTTTAAAGTACAAGAACGCATTCAAGGAT
This sequence comes from uncultured Algibacter sp., assembly GCA_963976905.1. Taxonomy (GTDB): domain Bacteria; phylum Bacteroidota; class Bacteroidia; order Flavobacteriales; family Flavobacteriaceae; genus Pseudalgibacter. Next base: position 7,779 of record CAXBNH010000043.1, on the reverse strand, counting down.
TACAACATCTATTTATAAACAAAGGATATACGGCCAACGAAGCGTTGGATAAAGCCTACCAACTATTGAATATTTCTGTTACTAAACAAGCCACCGTACTGTCTTACATGGATGTATTTCTTTATCTCGGAGTCTTGTTTTTATTATGCGTGCCTTTTGTACTTCTGATAAAAAAAGGAGCAGGCAAAGTCAAGGTAAGCGCTGCGCATTAAAAGACATTTCGGGGAATTGATTTCATTCACTTTAACAATTGAACAGCAAGTTTTAAGATTCTTTTAATAAAATTTCAGCTTATTTATTTTATATTATGATTGAATCATAAAAATAAAACATATGGGAATTATTGAAGATAAAAAAAAATTTGAAAGAACAAAAGAACAAAAAAATCCAACCAACCCGAGCATCGATATGGACAAACAAAAAAACAATTTTGACATCGATGAAAAAACAATAAAAAAGCAACAAAACAAAAAATGACTTTTGGGTTCAAAAAAAACACAAAACCTATTCTAAAATTTAGAGTAGGTTTTGTTTTATATCAAAACAAAAATCAAAAACACCTCAATTAGTAATATATTCGTATATTATTTCACTATAATATCGACTAACAGCCACGAATGAAAAACATCGAAAATATTGAATTGGCTTACCTGACCTTAAGCGATTATCAAGAATTAAAAGCCGCCATGATTGCATCATACACATCTATGCCAGATGCAATTTGGGATGAAAAACAAATCAAGACCTTGATTGATAAATTTCCCGAAGGCCAAGTAGTCATAAAAATAAACAATCAAATTGCCGGCTGTGCCCTATGCATCATTGTTGATTATGATACCTTTGACGATTACCATACCTACAAAGATATCACGGGCAATTACACCTTTAGTACGCATACCAATGATGGCGATATCATTTATGGCGTTGAAGTCTTCATAAAACCTGAATTTAGATGTTTGCGTCTTGGCAGGCGATTGTACGATTACAGAAAAGAACTTTGCGAACGCCTAAATTTAAAAGGGGTTGCCTTTGGGGGAAGAATTCCTAATTATCACAAGTACATGGATAGTTTATCACCAAAGGAGTATATAGAAAAAGTAAGGCGCAAGGAAATTCACGATCCCGTTTTAAATTTCCAGATTTCAAACGATTTCCATCCAGCGCGAATTTTAAAAAATTACCTTGAGGGTGATGCCAATTCACATGATTATGCCGTGCTCTTGGAATGGGACAATATTTATTACGAAAAGAAAAACAAAAAAGCCAGCACCATTAAAAAAATAGTGCGCTTAGGTTTGGTACAATGGCAAATGCGTCCGTATAAAAGTTTGGACGATGTAATGGAACAAGCAGAGTTTTTCATTGATGCCGTTTCTGGTTACAGAAGTGATTTTGCATTGTTTCCTGAGTTTTTCAATGCGCCTTTAATGGCAGAAAACAACCATTTATCAACACCCGACGCTATAAGGGAACTCGCCAAACATACCGAAGAAATGGTACAGCGTTTTTCAAAATTGGCCATTTCATATAACATCAATATCATTACGGGCAGCATGCCAGAAATTGTGGATGGCACACTTCATAATGTGGGCTATTTATGCCGAAGGGATGGCAGTATGGAACGCTATGAAAAACTGCACGTTACGCCAGATGAAGCTAAAGTTTGGGGCATGGCTGGCGGAAACAAATTACAGGCCTTTGATACCGATTGTGGCAAAATAGGTATTTTGATTTGTTACGATTGTGAATTTCCAGAATTAAGCAGATTGCTGGCCGATGAAGGTATGGATATTTTATTTGTACCGTTTTTAACCGATACCCAAAACGGATTCTCACGAGTTCGCCATTGCGCACAGGCTCGGGCTATTGAAAACGAATGTTACGTAGCCATTGCAGGAAGCGTTGGCAACTTGCCAAAAGTACAGAACATGGATATCCAATTTGCACAATCTATGGTATTTACGCCATGCGATTTTGCGTTTCCCACAAATGGCGTTAAAGCGGAAACCACCCAAAATTCTGAAATGATTTTGATTGCCGATGTAGATATCGATTTGCTTAGGGAACTCAACCAATTTGGAAGTGTTAGAAACTTAAAAGACCGGCGAACCGATCTTTTTGAATTAAGAAAAAAATAAAATTTATGACTTATCATATTATTATAAATAGTGTAAAAACCGTTGAAGAACTTAAAGATATATGGACAAATGAAGATTACATCAAATTATTAGATCGATTTTCATTTCCTGATGCCGCAAACTCCAAACCCGAAGAATTGCGGGAGTTGCTCTTTATGGCCATTTCGGATTTTGAACCCCATGAAGCAGCAGCCATCATGTTGGATTATAAACTGTCTGATGATTTAAACGAAAATCAAATAGACCAAATGTCTCACGACATGTTATTGGATAAAATTTCTGAAGAATATAGCGACATTACGTTGCACCATCAACTTTTCAACATCAATCAATTATTGCATAAAGCCTATAATGGATCTTTTCCAAGTGCCAAAGCCACTATTATTGAATTTGAAATAAGCCCAAATAAAGACATTACAAAAGAAATTGCGCTTAAAGCATTGAATGCCACTTTGGCCAATAACAATGTGATAAAACGTTTGTTTCCAGACCAACTGGCAGGCAAAGAATCTTTTGAAGAAGCTGAAGCCATTGTTTGGGATTTAACACCGAAAACAGACACCTCTTTTATACTAACAACTTCGGAATATTGGATTAGCAGAGATGAGTTTAAAGATGCAGAGTATGATGTTACGGTTATTGAATTTGAAGAAGAGGAAACGGATTAAAATCCTGTGGATTGATATTTGTTATTGTGTTACTAAGCTATTCAATTATTTAGTCAGCATACCTAAATAACCCAATAATTTAATATCCCTTTCCCTCTAAAATCCCATAACAACTATAATCAACTTGATACATTTTAATTTTGATAACAAATGTCCCTAAACATCGTACTTATTGAACCCGAAATACCCAATAACACAGGAAATATCGGTAGATTGGCATTAGCCTCTGGTTCCCATCTGCACTTAGTAAAACCTTTTGGTTTTGAAATAGACGACACCCGTTTAAAACGTGCCGGATTGGATTATTGGCAACACCTTTCAGTGACTTATTACGACAATGTCGAGGCCTTTCTTGAAATAAACAAAACTAAAACCATGGTATATCTATCCAGTCATGGCAGTAAAAACCATTGGGACATTCCGTTTGAAAATGAACTGTTTTTAATCTTTGGAAAAGAATCCGTTGGACTCCCTAAAGCTTTAACCGAAAAACACAGTAATCAACTTTATAAAATCCCTTTGTTTAGTGAACAAGTGCGGAGTTTGAACCTTGCAAATGCTGTTGGTATTGTGGTGTATGAAGGGTTGAGGCAATTGCAGTAATTACTTTGTATTTTCCAACATCTTTAAATACATGGTTTCTACTTTGGTACGTGCCCAAGGCGTTCGCCTTAAAAACTTCAAACTTGATTTAACCGAAGGGTTATCTGTAAAGCATTTTATTTTTATAGTGTAGCCCAAGTATTCCCAACCGTAATGCGCTACCAGTTCATTGATTATTTGTTCTAGTTTAACGCCGTGTAACGGATTATTTGGTTGCGATCCCATTGACAAGAGCTTTAATTTTCACAGCCTTTTCAAAATGATCCAGTTTATGGGTTTTAATCCACCATGTTGCAGCTTCCATAAGCAATTCTGGATGGTCATTTTTATTTTTAAAAAAGGCATAAAATGAAATTCCAACATTATCACCTTTATTGGCTATTTTTTTATCACAAACCTCAATAATCTTATCTTTTAAAATCTTTTGCATCTTTTAGTTGCGTCTGTCACCATTGCGATTTGGACGTCTCGATTTGTTGTTTCTACTTGAATTTCTGTTAGAATTTCCAGATGGTCGAGAGTTGTTTCTTGAATTTCTATTTTGACGACCTTGCCCCTGTTTTATAGGTTCTGTAGAAGCATTTGGGTCAGGTTCAAAACCTTCCAAAATCTCCACAGGTAATTTCATTTCTATCAACTTTTCAATATCTCTTAAAAAAGTGGTTTCATCGGCACTTACTAAAGATAAAGCTTCGCCACTGGCTCCTGCTCTACCCGTTCTACCAATTCTGTGCACGTAATCTTCAGGAATATTTGGGATTTCAAAATTGATAACATGCGGCAACAATGGAATATCCAAGCCGCGAGCGGCAATATCGGTCGCTACCAACACGCACACACTACCGTTTTTAAAACCCGCCAACGCTTTGGTTCTGGCGCCTTGGCTTTTATTGCCGTGAATCGCCGCAGCCGTAATGCCAGATTTTCCCATTTTTTCGCAAAGTTTATTGGCACCATGCTTAGTTCGGGTAAACACCAACACCTGTTTCCAATTGCCTTCAGAAATCAATTTGATAATCAAATCTGTTTTCAAACCTTTGGCAACGCGATATATTTTTTGACTTATGGCATCCACCGTTGTATTTTCTGGAGTGGCTTCCACTTGAACAGGATGGTTTAAAATACCGTGCGCTAGTTTTTTAATATCAGGCGAAAAAGTTGCCGAAAACATCAAATTTTGGCGTTTTTCTGGCATCGATTTAATAACACGTTCAATATCCCTTAAAAAGCCCATATCCAACATACGGTCGGCTTCATCCAAAACAAAAATCTCAACACGTTTTAATGATAACAAGCCTTGACTTTGCAAATCCAATAAACGGCCTGGCGTCGCTACCAAAACATCAATGCCTTGACGAATGGTTGCCGCTTGTGGTTTTTGGTTTACACCACCAAAAACAACGGCACTTCGTAAGTTTAAAAATTCACTATATTCTTTCACATTCGCATACACTTGAGCTGCCAACTCACGGGTTGGCGTTAAAATCAAGGCACGAATGGGTTTATATTTCTCTTTTGGACTCTCAGAAAGTATATGTAAAAGCGGCAATGTAAATCCCGCTGTTTTTCCAGTACCTGTCTGGGCAGATGCCAATACATCTTTACCTTGTAAAACGGGTGGAATGGCTTTTTTTTGAATGGGACTTGGGGTAGTGTATCCTTTTTTGCTAATTGCTTTCAGCAAGGCTTCGGATAAGCCTAAAGATTGAAATGACATATAATGTGTTTATGAAGTAAACACTATTTAGTTAGGTCACTCCTTTAATTTAGGGGCAAAGGTACATCTAATTTTAGAATTATGTTTTATATAGTTGATATTACAATCTAAATAGATAATCTGATCGACTAATAACCATACTCAAAACCATAACTTCAAAATTATATTTACAGGCTAATTGCAATAAAATTTATCATATTCTCATTTATTTATGGATATGAGCAATAGAAAGTTATGATATATAAAGCTGAAAAATCCAAAACGAGTTGTGCTGAAAAATGTGCCTTTTAAACGAAGGTTTAGGAAATCATGCTGATTGTTTAAAAAACACTAAAGGAACTTGGTGATTTGAATGTGGGAATAGAAAAAGGGACCGAAAATAGAGCTATTGGCAAATTGAAAGGCTAAAAAACCTCCCGATACTGCAATACTCTAAAATCAAAAGTATTGAAATTAGGGTCACTATTTTTAAGTTGCTGATATAAAGGCATGCTGCCAATAGCCCTGTTTGCAGAACCAGATGCAGAGGTTAATGACACGGTTTTTATAATACGATTTGAGGTTTCGACTGCGTTCAACCTGACAGATAGTTTAAATTCATGAATACGGGGAACTTCATTTGAAACAACTTCCAGTTTTAAACCATAATCTTTTATATGCTTTCTGAATAAATATTCGGGGCCATTTTTGCTGTTTCCACCTGTAAACAAGAGTGTGTCAATATTTGTATACAGGCTTAAATAACCAATAAGATCACGTAATTTGATGTTTTTCATCCCTAAATCTGAGGCATCAATTTTATTGCGTTCACAACTTTCTACAATATCGCAAACACCTATTTTATGGCCTATTAAAAATTGCTTACGTTCCTCAATAGCTTCTTCTGAATTATCATAACGTAAATTCAAATCATGGATTTTATCAATATACAACCACAAGGAATTGTAATAACTTCCGTAGCAAAAATCGACATCTTTTTCTAAAAGCTCGCCAGTAGAAAATCTTGGTGGCGGCAAGGTGCCAACAATTAGTTTGGTAGTATCTTTTTGGATGAATGGTTTGTATGGGTGGTCATGTTTGAACATTCTGTTGTTCCATATAAAGTGGAATCCTGCATTCGCAAGAATGACAAAAAAACTTAAAACTTCGTTTTCAATTTTCCAATTTCAGTAATTATATTCCTGTTGAGTTTTTTGTTTTCTTTGGTCATATATTGTGATTCTGTATATAATTCATCAATGATTTCCTTGGCATCAATCATTTTATTGCGTTTCATTAAAAATTTTGCCAGCACCAAACGTTCTTCGTAAAAAGAATAACGAGTATCAATCTGCTTTAAGTTTTCTTCAGCTTCATCAAATCTTTCCAATTTCTCTAAAGCCAACCCGTATAAAAATTGAGTTTTGGTCTTTTTAAACTCAGTTTGCGAGGCTATTTTTTCGGCATAAACAACAACTTCTTCATAATTTTCAGCATTAAAAAATGCCTCAATCAATTGTTTAGTGACAAATACATCATTTTGAATATGGTCTTCCAAAGCTTTTTCATAATGGATTATGGCATTTTGATAATCCTTTATTTCCAAATAGGCATCTGCCAAATTGACCAGGTTTTGAAAGGTTTCAGAAAACTCTAATCGCTTTTCCAAATCCTTAATTTTTTTTGTAGGATTAATAATGGAAACGATATTGCTTTGGATTTTTTCGGCATCACGCTTATTGTAAATCTGTGTAATTAAATAAATAAGACTTCCAATAATGGGCAAAAACAAAATAGCAAATGCCCAATAATACGGGTTCCTATTTTTAAACAAATGGTAAATACAATAGGCTTGAAGTGCAATGGTTATATAATAAATCATACGTTAAATTTATTTTAAAAATCTCAATCTATTAAAAAAAAAGCTAAAATTTTCTTATATTAAGTCCTCATCAAAAAATAAAATAATGGGAAAAGGCGATAAAAAAACAAAACGAGGAAAAATCCATAGAGGCACTTTTGGCACTCGCAGACCACGAATAAAAAAAAGACGCTCTGTTGAAAGTAAAATTGGCATTAGCAATAAAGCAGAACCTGAATAGGTTTTTCTTTTTTTTTTGCAAAGTGTTAGAGATATTTTGCTGCAACAACAGTGGTTTTATATTTGCTAACTTTCAAATATGATTTGGCAAAAAAAAAATGAGCACAATACTTGCCATTGTTGTATATCTACTTTTTTTGTCAATCGCAACAGCAGTATTTATCACTTTTTGCTTTTTCAAAACACTTTTTTCCCTCTTTAAAAGCAAAGTATGAAAGTCCGAGCGTTCCAATACTATCTATGTATGGAATTTCAAATAGTTAATAAAATCCAATACTTAAAAGCAAAATAACAGACATATATACGCAAACCAATGTACAATTAGCATCAGCTAAATCGGTGCCGAATTTAATTGATTTCCTACTTTCCGTTTCCAAACGACCAAAATCCACATCACTAAAATTGAACCTATTGAAATCACAACTCCCCAAAAAATTGTCAGTGGTTTGTGTCCTGTCCATATGTTGTAAATACTTGTGACTAAAAAACCAAAATATAAAAGCGGCTCCAGTTATTCTCAATGCTGTTCGCTCATTCGTCAAGCAAGATTTTTTTTATCTTATAAACATCAAA
>CAXBNH010000042.1:0-14215 GCA_963976905.1 uncultured Algibacter sp. | reverse complement strand
ACTTACAGAGCGTTTTGAATTGATGATTTGTGGTAAAGAAGTTGCCAATGCCTATTCAGAATTGAATGACCCAATAGATCAACGCGAACGCTTTGAAGCACAATTAAAATTAGCTGAACGCGGTGATGATGAAGCTGGAGAATTTATTGATCACGATTTTTTACGCGCTTTGGAATACGGTATGCCACCAACATCGGGGATGGGCATTGGGATGGACAGATTGATTATGTTCTTGACCAATAACCAATCCATACAAGAGGTATTGTTTTTTCCACAAATGCGCCCTGAGAAAAAGGTTGAATTAAGTGATAATGAAAAAACCATTTTCGCCATTTTAAAACCACAAAAAAGCATGCCGCTTGCAGATTTGAAATCGCAATCTGGATTGAGTAACAAAGCATGGGACAAAAGTATTAAAGGATTGACCAAGCATAAATTGGCTAAAGTTGAAAAAATTGATGATGAACTGGTTGTTGAATACACATCGTAATCCAACAATCCAAGTATTCAAAGTTGAATAACTAAATACAAGAGAAATGGTAATGATTTATTATGGCTAAGAAAATACAATTAGATTTTATAATTGCTATTTCCACATTTTTTTTACTAGTTTCTCTCATCTTATTTTTATACGTTACCTCTATAAACAAGCACTACGCCGTTATAGAAGAGGACGTATATCATTCTGGAAAATTAATTTCACAAGAATTTAATAATATTGTACAACTTGATGTTTCCAAACTTGAAAACATTAAAAACAGGCTGGAATTCACTAACGGCAGCTACTTTAAAAACTGGGAATACGATGCTAATTTGCTTCTAAATGAAGATCCTTCTTTTAAATTTATTGAATGGATAGACAGCTTGATGATCATTCGGAAAATAAGCCCTTTAAAAGGAAATGAACAAGCTATAAACCTAGATATTTCTAAAATTGAATACAGACGTGACGAATGGATCAAGCATTCTAAAAACGGCAAAACCAACATCACGTCTTGGGCCAAATTAACACAATCTGGTTATGCCTTTCTGGTAGATGTCCCTGTATATTTTGATGATAGTTTTCAAGGCACCATAACAGCTGGTATGAACTTCAACAACGATTTTGATAGATTAATCAATCATCTGGAAAACCAATATGCCGTAGAACTTTATGATGACCAGAACACCCTTTTTTATCAAAAAAACAATCAAATAAAGTTTAAAACAAATCGGGATATCGTTTACACAAACAACATACAGGTTGATGCAGAAGCAACAAAAACTTGGCATTTGAATATTTATTTATCCGAAAAATCATTTCTCGCGGAAAGCAGGATTATAACAGATATTGCCTTGGTCGTTGGACTGTTTTTGGCGACTGTGGTATCATTACTTATTTATTTTTATATAAGGGCCAGAAAAGGAACCAGACAAGCCTTAGAATCTAATTTATCACTAACTAGACTGAACCAACAGATAAACAAAGAAAAAGACAGAGCCAACAAAGCATCGCAGGCAAAAACAGATTTTTTATCGAACATGAGCCATGAAATCAGGACACCTTTACACGCTATCATTGGTTTTATTGAGCTTTTAAAAGATGGTAAATTAAGCAACACCCATAAAGAGTACATAGACTTTATGGATAAGTCTTCAAACAATCTTTTGGACCTTATCAATGATATTTTAGAAATAGATAAAATAGAATCGGGAAAAGTACAATTAGATGAAGTCGTATTCAATCCTTCCAAAAAAATCAAAGAACTTGTAGATGTTAACCAGTTTTTATTTTTAAAAAAGAACCTTTATTTAAGAACCAATTTTGAAAATACGCTTGATTTAACGGTTCGTGGCGACTCAAACAAATTACTTCAAATTGTAAATAATATACTAAAAAACGCCTTAAAGTTTACAAAACGAGGCGGGGTTACGATGACCTATTCTGAAACCGTTATAAAAGACAAACTAAAATTGGTCATTAGCATTGAAGATACTGGTATAGGGATTCCTAAAGACCAACTGCAAACTATTTTCAATAGGTTTACCCAAATTGAAAATAGCATAAAAAAACAACATGAAGGTAGCGGATTGGGCCTCGCTATTGCCAAAAACCTTGTTTCTATTTTAGGTGGGGAAATTTCTGTGGAAAGCGAAAATCAAATAGGCACTAAATTTACAATATCATTTGTATTTGATATTGTAGAAAACAAAACAGCCGTAACAGAAAGTAAACAAACCCTTAATACGGACGACATTAATGTATTGATTGTTGACGACAACAATTTAAACATCATTGTTCTAAAAAAATTCCTCGAAGATTTAAATATAAAATCAGACATCGCTGAAAATGGCAAAGTGGCCCTAGAAAAAATTGAAGACAAAAAATACCAGCTTATTTTTATGGATATACACATGCCTGAAATGGACGGCTGGGAAACCACACGTATTATAAGGCAAACGGATAGAGATGTAATTATTTTAGGGCTTTCAGCAAATGTATCAACCGAAGCCATAAACAAAGCCATTGAAAATGGCATGAACAATTATCTTAGCAAACCCTTTAAAAAAGAGCACTTACGCAAGCTTTTGCAATTCCATTTTAATAGTGATGGCGAACAAACACCCCAAAGCATTTAATGAATCCAATAGATATATTTTTCTACTTCTATTTGATTAATCAATTCTTTTCCCATAATTTGTATACATATTTTTGCTCAACCTAAAACATTGCACATGCACTTACACGCTCTCGAAAACGACCAAGAATTCATGAACCTACAAATTGAAATGGTCAGGATGCAAAACTGGTTGATTGAAAACAGAAAACGCCTTATTGTGGTTTGCGAAGGTCGTGATAGTGCTGGAAAAGGCGGTGCCATCATGCGTTTTATCCGATACATAAATCCGCGTTTTTATCGGGTCATTGCCCTTAACAAACCAACGGAAAATGAAAAAGAACAATGGTATTTCCAGCGTTATGTGCGCCATTTTCCCAATCCGGGCGAAATGGTTTTTTTTGATAGAAGTTGGTACAACAGAGCAGTTGTCGAGCCCGTTATGGACTTTTGTACCAAAACACAATATGATTTGTTTTTGAAACAAGTCGTTCAGTTTGAAAATATGCTTACCGAAGACGGCATCATTCTTATCAAATTCTGGTTTTCCATTGACCAAGACGAACAGAACAAACGATTGGAAGAACGAAAATCCAATCCGCTTATCAGTTGGAAACTGAGTACCGTAGATTTACAAGCGCAGCTAAAATGGGATGATTACACTCATTATAAAGAAGAAATGTTCAAACTTACCGGCACACCCAATTCGCCTTGGGTGGTCATCAAAGGCAATAATAAAGATTTGGCAAGAAAAGAAGCAATACGATACATTTTGAATAATGTAAACTATGAATTGAAAGGTATTACCAATGAGTGTTTGGAACCCAACCCTGAAATTGTAAGTTTAAAAAACACAAAAATTGGCAATTAAAAACCCAGCAACTCATTTCATTTTTGTATTTTTAAAAAGTAGCCACCAAAACCATAAGCCATGAAATTAGGTGCATTTTCAGTAAGCCTCAGCGTAAAGGATATTCATGCCTCAAAAACATTCTACGAGCATTTAGGATTTCAGGTTTTTGCTGGGGATATTGAAAAAAAATATCTCATCATGAAAAATGGCAATGCGCTCATTGGATTGTTTCAAGGCATGTTTGAAAACAACATTTTAACTTTTAATCCAGGTTGGGATGAAAACGCCAATAATCTAAAAGATTTTGATGATGTTCGAAACATCCAAAAACACCTTAAAAACAAAGGTGTGCCCATGATATCTGAAGCAGATGAAACTACAACTGGCCCTGCAAATTTTGTCATCACAGACCCCGATGGCAATACCATTCTTATAGACCAGCATGTCTAAAAAATCAATATTGTTTTTCAGGCCTAATGAAGTGTTTTGAACAACTACATTCTAAAAACTCATTAGAGCATAAATTGTATTCCATCTTTGCCTATTTTTGCATGATGCAAAAAAAACAGTTCATTCTACTTTTTCTTTTTAGTACCATTTTAATAGCGCAACAAAAAGACACCTTGCAAATTAAAAATGGTATCGATAAGCCTAGTATTTTAAGCACCCACCATTTCGGTATTTTTAGTTCCAGAATCAATCAGAATTTCAAAATAACACCTCCCAAAACAACACAGTTTTCTGTGGATTATGCAAGCGGCAACACCTTTCATCCTTTTGTAGAAGCCTATTTACCAAAAGACCCCGTTGTTAGGGAAGCACAAAGTAAGTACATATGGTATCAACGTCCTTTTAAATTTATTGATCAAGAAACCACGCCAGCAGATTACATGAACATCATTGTAGATGCCGTTATCAAAGAATTCAGGCTAAATCTAAATGTGCCTTTAAATACTAACAATGAACTTGGCATCACTTTAAGGTCACACCTGATTACTAAAGGCAAATACCCTTTTTCTTTTTTTACAAGTGACGAGAGCATTGAATGGTTTCATAGCACGGTAGCTGGTGGCGAAGACCCTTATGGCAGACGCTATTATGGACTGAATCAAGTAAATTTCAAATACACCGATAGAAACGGCCGCATCATGGCATTTAACAATAATGATTTTTTCATAAGCGGTATCGAATTCAATCACCACTATTATCCATCATTTTCATTTAATTCTACTAAAAATATTTTTCTCAATTTTGGTTCTCATTTGGGCATAAATACCTCGAAATTCAATCCTTCCGTAGATTTAGGCGTTTCAGCAAATGGCATAAAAAGAATAAAACTTAAAAACAATGATGAGTTGAATATTGGTGTTGGGTTTAACGTGCTTCGAAAAAACTTTATCAATTTCAAAGAGGTGGTTGATTTGGGCAACAATCCTTTTCTAGCGAGTGTTGAAACCGATATTGAATATACGAGATATACCAAGAAAAAAAACTATCATGCATTTGGGATTGATTATCAGATTCAATCACGTTACAATAAATTAAAAGAAGCCGATTATTATAAATTATTGGGTAAGTGGAAAGAAATCAATGGCGGTTGGCAACATGGTTTTGAGACATTATACAAAGCCTTATCTGCTTGGTCCTTTATTTATACCTATGGCCGCCCAAACTACAAACTCTCATTATACATTAAAGAAGATTTTTTAGTGAACAATGCCCCCGATTTCCAAACAGGCATCAGTTTAAAATTGCCCATTTCCAAATAACGTTTCTGTTAATGTATCGTTAAATCATAACGCTACTTTAAACTTTTCTGAAATATGGAAGTCCTAACTGCATTAAAACCTAAAAAAACAATACACATGAAAAAATTAGCATTAATCGCGATTGCTTGTATCACATTACAAGCAACCGCTCAGAAAAAAAACATGGACGGCCCAAGAAAAGACAGATATGAACAATTTCAAAATCTTTCTGCCGAAGACATGGCAACCTTACAAACCAAAAAATTGATACTTCATTTGGATTTGGATGCCTCACAACAAAAAGCCATTCAAAAATTGAATTTGGAGAATTCCACAGTCATGAAAGCAAGCATGGAAGCGCGAAAAGCTGCAAAAGAAAATGGTACTGCCCAAAGGCCTTCTCAAGAAGAACGCACCAAAATGATGAATAAAAGATTGAATCATCAAATAGCCATGAAAGCTAAAATGAAAGACATTTTAAACGCCGAACAATATGAAAAATGGGAGAAAATCCAAATGCGTATGGCGGACAGGCAAAAAGGGCCTCAAAGAGAAAAAGGAGACCAAAAAAGAATGAAAAAACAAGGATAGTTTTGTTTAAACTTGGTTAGTTTAGTTAGTTGAAAAGCATTTCTGGATCCAGAAATGCTTTTTTTGCTATCTAGATAAAGGCTAAAACTCTTCAATTTGATTGCCGTCACTTTACTTTTTTCATCAAATTTGTCATTCCTGCGAAGGCAGGAATCTAATTTCAGTTTTGGTTTATAGATTCCTGCCTTCGCAGGAATGACAAGCATTTATTAAAAAAAACTTACTAAAGCTATAGACTTTTTGTCCATAATGCTTTATTATAGGGTTTCTGCTACCTTATTAACTACTGTAATGGTAGTCTCCAAATCTTCGTAAGTCAGCGCATCAGTAATAAACCAAGTTTCAAAAGCACTTGGCGCAATGTAAACACCTTGCTGTAACATACCGTGAAAAAACTTCTTAAACGTGTCATTGTTTCCTTTAGCCGATGAATCAAAATCTACCACAGCATCTTTTGCAAAATGCACGGAAATCATGGAACCTACTCTATTGATAGTGTGCACGATGTTGTTATCATTCAAAACTTTTGCCATACCTTTATGCAAATAAGCTGTTTTTTCGTCTAAACGTTTAAAGATTTCAGCATCATCGTTCAACTCGGTAAGCATGGCCAAACCGGCCGCCATCGCTAACGGATTCCCACTTAACGTACCTGCCTGATACACAGGACCCACGGGCGACAAATAATCCATGATTTCATTTCTGGCCGCAAAAGCACCAACAGGTAAACCACCACCAATCACTTTTCCGAAGCAAACAATATCTGCTTTTGTGTTGTAAAGTTCTTGAGCGCCACCTTTTGCCAACCTGAAACCGGTCATCACTTCATCAAAAATCAATAGGATATTATTAGCATCACATAATGTCCTTAACTTTTGCAGGAAATTATCTTTTGGTGGAATACATCCCATATTTCCTGCTACCGGCTCTATAATGATGCAGGAAACTTCATTTTTATTGGCTTCAACTAAAGCTTTTACGTTTTCGATGTCGTTGTATTTTGCCAGTAAGGTATCTTTTGCGGTACCTTCTGTAACACCTGGGCTATTGGGCACACCAAAAGTGCTGGCACCACTGCCCGCTTGAATCAAAAAAGAATCGCTATGCCCGTGATAACAACCGGCAAACTTGATGACTTTATCTTTTCTGGTAAAACCTCTTGCCAATCGGACGGCACTCATACATGCCTCTGTTCCTGAATTCACAAATCGGATTTTATCAATATTGGGCACCATAGAAACGGCCAACTCTGCAATTTTGGTTTCAATTTCTGTTGGCATTCCAAAAGAAGTCCCTTTTTTTGCTTTTTCAATTACAGCGTTTACAACAGGTTCATAAGCATGACCCAGAATCATAGGCCCCCAAGAATTGATATAATCTATGAGTTTGTTTCCGTCCTCATCATACAAATAAGCACCTTTGGCTTCTTTTACAAAAATGGGCGTACCGCCAACGCCTTTAAAGGCACGTACTGGGGAATTTACCCCACCGGGAATCACACGTTCTGCTTCTGTAAATAGGGCACTACTTCTTTTATAAATCATAAAATCACTATCATGTTTTAATTATCTAATTCTTAAAACTTGGCCAATTCCAATATTAGAATCGCTCAAACCATTCATTTGCTGAAGTTCTTTTACCGTTAAATTATAACGTTTTGAAATGGAATACAAAGTATCTCCCTTTTCAACGGTATGTCCATCCATATTAGCAACTTCGTTTTCAACTTCCATGGCATAGGTATCATCGCCTAAAACCGCTTTATCATAGTCATGCAAATTATAGCGTTCTATCAAACTGATTAATTTTTGCGGGTATTTTCTATCGGTTGCGTAACCCGCTTCCCTGAGCTCTTTGGCCCAACCTTTATAATCGCCTTTTTTAAGTTTGAAAAGTTTGGCATAGCGCGTTCTCATGGTCAAGAATAAAGAATGATCACGGAACGAATATTTGGCATCGTGGTATTTTCTGAAACATTCACCTTTTTCATCATCATCGTGATATATTTTATCGCCTGTCCATTCGTGGCATTTGATTCCGAAATGATTATTGGCCTCTACAGAAAGTCTTCCAAAACCAGAACCTGACTCCAAAATCCCTTGTGCCAAAGTAATACTGGCGGGAATGTTGTACAAGCGCATTTCTTCTTGAGCGATCTCTTTATAGGTGTCAATATACTCCTCAGTAGCGTTGGCATACACTTTTTTAGGTATTTCTAAAACTTTTTCTGAAGGTTCTTCAATGACAACATTTACTTTTTCTGTTCTATGGTCTTGCTTTTTTTGGATTACCCTTTTTTTTGAGCCACAGCTAAAAAGTAACATTCCAACAAAAAACACAACTACTATTTTATTCATCTGTATATACTTATTTATTTTCTATCTGTCAGATGCAACATCCATATAATCATTTCTTTGGGAAACAAAATTTTAATGATGGATGTTTCATAACACTATTCTATTAAAGGCATTTTTTTTTGTTCTAAAGTCTTGTTCATTCCAGCAACACCTTGCAAACCTCCAGTGTGTATTGCCAATATTTTTGATCCTTTCGGGAAATATCCTTCTTTAATCAAATCGAAAATACCAAACATCATTTTCCCTGTATAAACAGGATCCAACCGAATATTGTTTTCTTTTTTGAACCGATTTATAAAATGAACCAATGCTTCATTTATTTTGGCATAACCCCCAAAATGATACCCTAAAATAAGACTCCAATTTTTCTTGTTTGCAAATTTACTAATATCTTCTTGTAAAAAAACACCTTTTAAAGCTGGAAAACCTAGAATTTGTTGACTGGGTTGTGAACAATTTATGAGCCCGGAAATGGTGCCACCGGTGCCTACTGCGCAACAGACAAAATCAAATTCTGAATCTACATCTATTAAAATTTCTTCGCAACCTTTTACGGCCAAATGGTTGGTACCGCCTTCGGGCACTAAATAAAAATCACCATGAAATGACTTCAATGCTTCAATAAAATCTTGTGAATTTTTATGCCGATAAGCTTCCCGTGAAACAAATTCAAAACGCATGCCGCAGGATTTTGCAAATGACAAAGTGCTGTTTTCTGAAATTTTATCTTTTAATTCTTCGCCACGAATGATGCCTATAGTTTCAAATCCAAATGTTTTTCCTGCAAAAGCAACTGCCGCAATATGATTGGAATACGCGCCGCCAAATGTGAGAAGTTTTGTAACTCCTAAATACTTGGCTTCTTCAATATTATACTTTAATTTCCTGTATTTATTTCCTGAAATGAACGGATGAATGGCGTCTTCACGTTTTAAAAACAATTCAACCCCAAAAGCATTGGGCATAAAAATGCGCTGATTGATACTATTGTGCAACTCAAAAACCATGGGTGCGAAGATACTTTAAAAATTGCCAAAACGAACGTTGCTTTAAATAGTTCAAGTTGGATTCATTTGCAAATGCTTCCCGTTCAAAAGAAATATTCTGATATGCTATTTCCCATTTTTTATATTGAAACAACCGCACCAAAAACTCCAAGACATACCATATATAAAAAGGAACGATGCCCATTTCTATTTGTTGCCTTAAATGGATATTTTCATGGTTTATTAAATCTGTTTCCGTTTTAACTTTTTATGTTTTAAAAACACAAACGGAAAGATGGTAATGCCCAAATAGCCTTTTGGCACTAAATACTTTGAGATGACAATCATATATTGAAGTGTTCAAAAATATTCCAATTTCCGATCCCGACAGCTATCGGGATCGTAAATGACAATTTACGTAAATCTTGATTACAGAAAATCAAGAAATAATGTCTTTAAATTACATTATCTTTGTAATATATGAAGAAAATAATTCCTGTTGAAGCAGGTGATTTTTACTTAACTCCAGAAGGCTATCGTTGTTTTACAGAACAGTACCATTTAAAACGTGGCTATTGCTGTGAAAGCGGATGCAGGCATTGCCCTTATGGTTATGACAAAAAAACCAATGCAGTTTTGAGAAAAAACAAAACTTAAACAAGCGTACTTGTATTTATGCAACCTTCATAATACAAGACCATTAGCCGCAAATGGTACGATTATTGATGCTTGTTAAAGAAAAAAAATGCTATTAACGAATTAATTTAAAAAAGATGTTATGAAAAAAGTTATTTACATGTTACCTCTTTTAGCGCTGCTATTTGTGGTAAGTTCTTGCAGTTCTGTGAAAGTGGCAACCGATTATGACAGAAATGCCAATTTCAACCAATACAAAACCTTTGCTTTTTATAAAACGGGGATTGATAAAGCTGAAATCAGCGATTTGGATAAACGCCGCATCCTTCGTGCTATTGAAGCCGAACTTTTGGCCAAAGGGTTTACAAAATCAGAAAACCCAGATTTACTGATTAGTTTATTTACAAAATCACACCAACGTGTAGATGTTTACAATAATGCCTGGGGCTACGGTGGCTGGGGCTGGGGAGGTTTTAGTCCATGGGGCTGGGGCTACAATATGCAACCCTCCGTATCTACCTCATCACAAGGCGCTCTATACATTGATTTGATTGACGCCAACAAAAAAGAATTGATTTGGCAAGGTATGGGCACGGGTTATTTAACTCAAAATATGGAAAAGAAAGACGAACGTATTAAAGAATTTGTTTCCAAGATCATGGAAGCTTATCCTCCTGGAATGACCAAATAACATTTTAAAAAAGCGACTGATTTTTAAAATTCCAGTCGCTTTTTTATTTACAACAAATAAGGTTTGGCATGCCCATTATCCACCAACCATTGGGTGACTTCCAATCCATCCTTTTTAGAACAATATTGGACAAATAACGTTCATATTTTCCTCGTTTATCTTTATAAGAACGGATAGCGACCTCTTTATCAAGAATCATATCCCTTAAAATATTCCTCACTTTTTTCCACCCCTCTCATTTCCAGGGTGTCAATACCATAAAGACGCAATTTCATTTCTTGAGAATGAAGAAATCCTATTAAACTATCTAAATCGTTTCAAAGTTTCTTTTGCAAACGCACTCAAAACCAGTCTACCACTAATTTTGGCCCGCTCCAACAACAAGGTTTCCCAATGGTCTGTGCCTTCCCAAAAAACGGATTTCATTTGATTTAAAGCCTCCAGATTGTAGCTGCTTAATTTTTCTACAAGGTTTTCTATTGCTTCATCCAAAGCCTCAGTCGATTCAAAAACCTCAGCATACAAACCTTTATCTTTTGCCCATTCCGAAGAAAAAAATGTTTCAGCATCTAAAGTCATTTGAGCCATGGCTGTTTTTCCTATTTTTCTTGAAACTGCAGGCTCAATCACAAAAGGGCCAATACCAATGCTGAGTTCACTTAATTTAATTGCTGCAAATTTTGTTGTCAAACAATAGTCTGCCGCAGCTGCCAAACCAACGCCGCCGCCAACAACTTTACCTTGAACCCGAGCAATAATCAGTTTAGGACAAATACGCATGGCATTGATAACATTTGCAAAACCTTAGAAAAAAGCTTTACCTGTTTTGGCATCTTCAATGGAAAGCATTTCATCAAAACTAGCACCCGCACAAAAAGAACGGTCGCCACCACTTTTTAAAACAATAACGTTTATAGCATCATTGTTCCCTGCCTTTTTAATGGTTTGTTCCAATTGCAAAAGAATAGCACTTGGTAACGCATTATGCTGTGGATGAAAAAACTCAATATAGCCTACTTTGTTTTTTATAGTTAAGGTAACGTGTGGTTGCATCATTTTGCTCTAAATTCTATATTATCAAAGGCATGAATATACACAAAAAAATGCGCAATGCTTCTTGTGAAAATCCTTCTATTTTTATTTTTTTTCGTATTTTGTAGTAAATTAAAATTATGGGGATTTTTGATTTTATTTTTGGGGCAAAAAAAAGACAAGTACAATTGTTTTTAGAAAATGGCGCTACCGTTCTGGATGTTAGAACTAAAAAGGAATATGATTCTGGTGCGATACCTAATTCCATACACATCCCGTTGCAAGATTTGCATAATCATGTGAGCAGACTGAAAGCCATGAACAAAACCTTTGTGGTATGTTGCGCATCTGGAGTAAGATCTGAAAAAGCAGCTAAATTCCTAAACATCAACAATATTCAAGCTACAAATGGTGGTGGTTGGCTTAAGCTAGGCGAGACCTATAATTTAATGGATTGAAATGTTTCCATATCTTTTATAGGTTCTCCATTATATTGCAAAGTCCAACCCAAAGAATTTGTAAGAATATAAAATTTTGACAATTCGCTTATCAATCTGTTTTTTGCATTTTTCTTTAAATCTGAAGCTTTTAGTTTTTCGATAAGCAATGCTTTTACCTTGTTTTTAATAGCGTTGTGGTCGTTCGCCTCAAAAGGATTGAGATAATCTGCCTGAATATCATAATATTCCAAATCTGGACTTATTTTTATTTCTTCTTCTGGGATGCTTAAAATGGTAAGTGTTTTTGTTACCTCATCTACCTTAAATTCAATTTTACTTAAATCATAGGCCACAGTAACCTCTGCATTTACAATTACCAAAGCTTTTTTCTCTAAGGTTAAATAATTTCCAAAAAGCGCTTTTGAGTTTTTATAATTGAACACTTGGCTGAAATGCCCTTCTGTGACCACCAACTTTCCAACGTTTTTAATCTGTTCTTGGATAAGTGCTGAGTTTTCTTGAAGCACCATTGAGTTTTGCTTTTTTGAATCACAGTATTTAAACGTGAACAAAACAACTAGCGTAAGGACAACACCAAATAGAATTTTTCGCATGCACTAATTTAAAACTATTTTTAGTGGGAAAGAATACTTTAGCCTTAAAATAGGTTAAATTTATTAAAAATATTAAGCCACAAATTTTAACTTCTCGAATTATCGGGATTGAAAAAATCTTTAATTTTTTTTATTTGTGTAATTGGTTTACGATACTAATTTTCACGAATTTTTTAATGAACTCAGCTCATTTATTTGTGTATTCATGGCGAAAAAATAACACCATTAATTTTATGACTTAAAACAAAAAAACATCGGTTTTCTTCGACATAAGAAGCCTAAACCAATGAATTCTTAACTAAAAACAACATGACAAATTTAGGCGCTTTTCCCGATTAACATATTACGCTAAGGTTAAGTATCTGTTATATTAAATTATTTTTTTTAGCTTTTTCCACAGCCTCCAATTTATTGTGCACCTGAAGTTTCTTGTAAATATTTTCAATGTGCTTTCTGATGGTACCTGGTGATAAAATAAGATTTTCAGCAATGCGTTGTAACTCAAACCGGTGCTTAATTGTTCCAACACTTGCACTTCCCGTTCTGAAAGCTTAATGTCTTCTTGTTTTATAGTAAAATCAACTGGATTGCGCAATAGCTTCAATGTTTTCATAGCGATGGAAGGGTTCATGGCAGCACCGCCGTTTAGTGTTTCCAAAATACCATCGTGTAAATCTTTCGCATTTATTTCCTTTAACAAATAGCCATCTGCCCCTGCTTTTATGGCGTTGAATATGTTCTCGTCATTATCAAAAACCGTGAGCATGATGATTTTAATATGCGGGTATTTTTGCTTGATCATTTCCGTAGCTTCAATACCATTTAAAATCGGCATTTCAATATCCATTAAAATCAAATCCAGATTGTGGTTGTTTTCCAATTTTCCCAACAAATCGGCACCATTCATGGCTATAAATTTCACGCTTAAGTCATCAAAAAAAGACAGTTTTTCTTTTACCGCATTTATTAAAAACGTGTTGTCATCTGCTATGGCTATTTTTATTTTCATCTTTTAAGATTTTAAACTTTTAATAACACCGAAGTGCCTTTGTTCACTTCGCTATCAATAATTAATTCTGCCCCAATATCTTGAGTGCGCTTTTTCATATTGTTCAACCCATTGCCCAAAACAACCTTTGTTTTATCAAAGCCACCGCCATTGTCAACAATAGAAAAAGTCATTTTATCATTTATTTGTTTTACCTCAACTGAAATGGTTGTAGCATCGGCATATTTCATGGCATTATTAATAGCTTCTTGAATGATTCTATAAATATTCATTCCTTTTACAGAGGTAAATTGCCTTGTTTTTGAAATATTGGAATCAATATTAAACTCAAAAGTTGTTTTAACTGAAACGGTGTTTGCTTTATCAATAAAATTTGAAATCCGAATCTGTAAATCCTCTAAAGAAATTTCATTTTTATTCATCGCCCAAATGGTGTCCCGAAGTTCATAAATGGTCTCTTTTGTGAACTCACTGATACTTGTTAATTTGTTTGCCAGTTTTTCATTGGTAATCTTAAATCCGTATTGCAGGTTTTCAATGGATGAAATGATGAAGGTTAATTGCGCCCCAATATTATCGTGCAAATCCCTAGAAATGGTCAAGCGTTGTTCCTGCAATTTGTTTTGGCTTTCTATTTTTATCAAGGCTTCTTTTAATTCGC